>DASZOD010000023.1:0-8045 GCA_035550935.1 Egibacteraceae bacterium
TGACGATCTGGACCTACCTGGACCGCCGCTGGCCGGAGGTCCTGGGCTTCACCCTCGAGCACACGCTGCTGGTCGCGATCGCCGTGGGCATCGCGACCGCGCTGGGCGTGGGGCTGGGCACCCTGGTCTACCGCAGCCGCCAGGCCACCTCCGCGATGCTGGTGGTGACCAGTTCCGCGTTCACCGTCCCGGCTCTGGCCTACTTCGGCATCCTCGTGTTCCTCGTGGGCCTGGGTTTCACGCCCAGCGTCATCGTGCTGACCATCTACGCCCTGCTGCCGATCGCCCGCAACACCGTGACCGGCCTGCGCGAGGTGGACCCGGCGGCGGTGCGGTCCGCCCAGGGCATGGGCATGAGCCGCCTGCAGCGGCTGGCGCGGATCGAGCTGCCACTGGCCTGGCCGGTGATCCTGGCCGGCATGCGGGTCGCGACGGTGATGACGGTGGGCATCGCGGCGATCGCGGCCTGGGTGAGCGGTCCGGGGCTGGGAGCGGAGATCTTCGGCGGTCTGGCGGCGCTCGGCTCGGCGCGCGCGGTGCCCCAGGCGGTGGTCGGCACCGTGGGGGTGATCGTGGTGGCGTTCGCCCTCGACGGCCTGCTCGTCGGCGTCGGCAAGCTCACCACCTCGAAGGGTCTGCGATGAGCGCGCACTCCGACGGGACCACTGAGCCGATGATCCGGCTGGACGCGCTCACGAAACGCTTCCCGGGCCAGCGGGCGCCAGCGGTCGACGCCCTGTCGCTCGATGTCCCTGAAGGCGAGATCGTGGTCCTGGTCGGCCCCTCGGGGTGCGGCAAGACCACGACCCTGGAGATGATCAACCGGCTGGTGGAGCCGACCTCCGGACGCATCTTCCTGGAAGGGGACGACGTCACCGACGTCAACGCCGACCGGCTGCGGCGACGCATCGGCTACGTCATCCAGGAGATCGGCCTGTTCCCCCACCAGACGATCGCCCAGAACGTCGCGACGGTGCCCCGGCTGCTGGGCTGGGACAAGCAGCGCACCGCCGCGCGGGTCGACGAGCTGCTCGACCTGGTGGGCCTGGAGCCGTCCGAGTACCGCGACCGCTACCCGAAGGCCATGTCCGGCGGCCAGCGCCAGCGCATCGGCGTTGCCCGGGCCATGGCGGCGGACCCCCCGGTCATGCTGATGGACGAGCCGTTCGGCGCGACCGATCCCATCACCCGCGAGCGCCTGCAGAACGAGTTCCTGCGCATCCAGCAGGACATCCGCAAGACCATCGTCTTCGTCACCCACGACATCGACGAGGCCATCAAGATGGGCGACCGCATCGCGATCATGCGGCAGGGCTCCGGGATCGCCCAGTACGACACGCCTGAACACATCCTGTCCGACCCCGCCGGGGCCTTCGTCGAGGACTTCCTGGGCTCCGGCATCGTCCTGAAGCGACTGAACCTGTCGCGGCTCCGCGACATCGAGCTGTCGGAGGACTGGCCCACGGTGTGGCCCGACATGGGTCGCGACGAGGCGCGGCGGCGGATGCTGCAGGCCGACCGCGGCCACGCGCTGGTCCTCGACGAGCAGCGCCGGCCGCGCAGCTGGATCCGGGCCCGGGATCTCGAGCGGGCCGACGGGCCGCTGGCGGACAACGGCCAGCGCGTCGAGGCCATCCTGCAACCCGACGTGACCCTGTCGGACGCGCTCCAGGAGATGCTCACCGCGGCACTGGGTGTCGCGGTCGTGGTCGACGACGAGGGCGCGTACCTGGGCACGGTCGACCTCGAAGCGATCAACGGGGCCATCGCCATGATGCGCGAGGAGGCGCTCGAGCGCGAGAGCAAGGAGGTCCGCTCCAGCGGCTCCGCCGGGCCGACCGCCGGTGGATCGCCGTGAGCGCGATCGACGTCCTGCAGCGCGACGAGCTCACCGCCCGCGGCGAGACCCCGGGGCCGCCCGACGGCGCAGCGCCCCACCGGCTGCGGCTGGCCCTGCGCTACCTCGGCATGCCGGCGCTGGTGGCCGCCGCCTACGCCATCCTGTACCTGTACGTCCGCGGCAGCGAGCTGGACAGCATCGAACGCCGCCTGCTCAACGCCCAGAGCCTGCGGCGCGCGGCCACCGAGCACCTCGACATCTCGCTGTGGGCCACCGCCCTCGTGCTCTTCGTCGCCATCCCCGTCGGCGTGACCCTGACCCGACCGTGGGCCCGGCGCCTGACCCCCGCGGTCATCGGCGTCGCCAACATCGGGCAGGGCGTGCCGGCCATCGGCACCCTGGTGCTCATCTTCATCGCGCTCTTCCGCAACGGCCGCACCGCCGCCATCCTGGGGCTGGCGGCGTACGCGTTCCTGCCGGTCCTCCGGGCCACCATGGTGGGGCTCGACCAGGTCGACCGGCGCGTCATCAAGGCCGCCCGCGGCATGGGCATGAGCAAGGCCGAGGTGCTGCGACGCATCGAGCTGCCGCTGAGCGTCCCCATCCTGCTCACCGGCGTCCGCATCGCGCTGGTGCTGGTGGTCAGCACCGCCGTGCTCGCCGCCTTCATCGGCGGGGGGACGTTGGGAGGGATCATCGTCGGCGGCTTCGCCCAGACCCGACCGCTGGTGGTGGTCACCGGGGCGGTGCTGGCCGCAGGCTTCGCGCTGCTGGCCGACTGGCTGGGCGGCATCGCCGAGGACGTCCTCAGCCCCAAGGGCCTCTAGCACCCGACCGAGGAGACACTTCTCCCGTGCGAGAACTCGAAGGAGCAACCGTGACCGTGCACCCCTTTGCCCTGCTCCGCCGCTGGCCGGCGCTGCTGGCCCTCGCGGCCCTGCTGGCGACCGCTTGCGGCGGCAACGGCGACACCGCCGCCCCCCCGGACGGCACCGAACCGGGCCCCGCCGTCGGCGGCGACCTCATCGCGGACAACTACGACTTCGCCGACCTGGAGATCCGCTTCGGGTCCAAGGACTTCACCGAGCAGCTGGTCCTCGGCCAGATCGCCCGGCAGGCGCTCGAGGCGGCCGGCGCCAGCGTGCGCCTGACCGAGAACCTGCCCAGTCCGGCCGGGACGCGGGACGCGCTGATGGCCGGACAGATCGACGCCGCCTGGGAGTACACCGGTACCGCCTGGGTCAACTACCTGGGCCACACCGAGCCCATCGAGGACCCGATGGAGCAGTTCGAGGCGGTGAAGAGGGAGGATCTGGAGAAGAACGGCGTCTTCTGGGCGCCCCCGGCACCGTTCAACGACACCTACGGGTTCGCCTACCGCGAAGAGGCCGAGGACGAGTTCGGGGTCGAGACCATCTCGGACCTCAAGCAGTTCGTCCAGGACAACCCCGACCAGGCCACCCTGTGCGTGGACAACAACTTCGCGTCCCGCGACGACGGGCTGCCGATCGTGGAACGGGTCTACGACTTCACCTGGCCCCCGGACAAGCTGACCGTGATGGACCACGCGGTGCTGTACCCGTCGGCGGACCGGGGAGACCCGTGCAACTTCACGGAGGTGTTCACCACCGACGCGAGGATCGCCGCACTGGGCCTGAAGGTCGTCGAGGACGACAAGGAAGCGTTCATCAGCTACCTGTCGTCGGTCATGATGATGCAGGAGTTCGCCGACCAGCATCCCGAGCTGGCGGACCTGTTCGAGGAGATCGGCCAGCCCATCAGCGAGGAGCGCATGATCGAGCTCAACACCCTGGTCGACGTCGAAGGCCAGTTCCCCGAGGACGCCGCCGCCCAGTACCTGCGCGACGAGGGCTTCGTGCAGTAGCGGCAGCCGCGCCGCGCGCTTCCGCTCGTCGCCCGCGTCACACCACGACGCGGGCGACCTCTTCCAGTGTGGTCTGGGCCATCAGGACCTTGGCCAGCCCGTCCTCGCGCAGGCTGCGCATGCCCTGGGCGCGGGCGAACTTGGCGATGTCGTCGGTGGCGACCCGCTCGACGATGAGGCGCTCGATGTCCTCGTCGACCTGCATGACCTCGTGGACGGCCAGCCGGCCCCGGTAGCCGGTCCCGGCGCAGGCGGAGCAGCCCACCGCCCGGTGCAGCGTCGGCATGGGATCCCCGTCGTGCCAGGGCAGTCCCGCGACGCGCAGCTCGCCGGCAGTCGGCTCGTAGGCCTGTTTGCACTTGCCGCACAGCCGGCGGGCCAGCCGCTGGGCCAGCACGCAGTCGACCGCCGAGGCGACGAGGAACGGGTCGATGCCCATCTCGGTCAGCCGGGTCACCGCCGACGGCGCGTCGTTCGTGTGCAGCGTCGACAGCACCAGGTGGCCGGTCAGGGCGGCCTCCATGCCCATCTGGGCGGTCTCGTGGTCGCGCATCTCGCCGACGAGCACGACGTCGGGGTCCTGGCGCAGGATCGAGCGCAGCGCCGCGGCGAAGCTCAGTCCCGCCTTCGGCTGGACCTGCACCTGGCTGATGCCCGCCAACCGGTACTCCACGGGGTCCTCGACCGTGACGATGTTGACCTCAGGGCGGTTGATGATGTTCAGCGTCGCGTACAGCGTCGTGCTCTTGCCCGAGCCGGTGGGGCCGGTCACGAGGATCATCCCGTAGGGCTTGCGGAAACTGGTCTCGTAGCGGGCGTAGTTGTGGTCCAGGAAGCCCAGGTCGGCGAGCTCCAGCAGCACCGAGGACTTGTCCAGGATGCGCATCACCACCTTCTCGCCGTACACCGTCGGCAGGGTCGACACCCGCAGGTCGATCGCCTTGCCGCCGGTCTTGATGCTGATGCGCCCGTCCTGGGGCACCCGCCGTTCGGCGATGTCGAGGTCGGCCATGATCTTCAGCCGGCTGACCACCCCGGCGTGCAGCTTGCGGCTCTGCGTGGTGACCTCGTGCAGCACGCCGTCGACCCGGTAGCGCACCCGCAGGCGGTGCTCCCCGGGTTCGACATGGATGTCGGAGGCCCGGTCCGACACCGCCTTGCTGATGAGGGCGTTGACGAACTTGACGATGGGGGCCTCGTCGACGACCGCCTTGAGCGAGCTCAGCGCGGCGGCGTCCTCGTCGTCGCCCGCCAGGTCGTCGGCCATCTCCTCGACCGAGTCGCCCATGCCCGCGTAGCGGTCGATGGCGGCCAGGATGTCGGCCCCGGTCGCCATGACCGGCTTGATCTGGCGGTCGGTGATCGTGCGCACGTCGTCCAGCGCGAGCACGTTGGAGGGGTCGCTCATCGCGACCACCAGCCGTCCCGCGTCGTCGAAGCCGATCGGCAGCAGCCCGTAGCGGCGGGCGAGCTGCTCAGGCACCAGCGCGGCGGCCACCGTGTCGATCTGGCGGTCCCCGAGCTCGACGAACTCCAACCCCAGGTTCTTGGCGAGCGCGCCGGCCAGGTCCGACTCGGCGAACAGGCCCCGCTCGACCAGGACCCGCCCCAGCGACTTGCCGGTGCGCTCCTGCTCCTCCTGCGCCCGTTCGAGCTCCTCGGGGGCGATCAGCTGCTGCTCGAGCAGGACGTCGCCGAGCCTGCGGGTGACGGCGGTCATCGCCACCTACAGCTCCGTCCAGTCGCTGGCCTGCAGCGGGGCACCCACGGTGACCTCGGCCAGCGCCTCGTCGTAGTGGAAGTTCCAGCCGCCGTTGTTGTTGATGCTGCCGGCGATCATCGAGCCGTACACGTTGCCCTGGGCGCCGCCGGTGAAGCCGGCGCTGGGGGCGTACACCGCGCCGGCGAAGGAGGCGTGGTTGCCGAAGTCCAGCGCCGGGCCGCTGCCCGAGGAGAAGATCAGCAGGCTGGGCGAGGGGCGGGGCACCTTGTTGCCCGCGGCGTTGGTGCGGAAATTGACGTACTCGCGGTTGGGGATGGCCAGCTTGCCGGTCAGGTAGATGATCGTCGGGTTCTCGGGCGTGCCCTGGACCACCGTCGACGTGTACAGCGTCACGTTCGTGAACACGTGCACCCCCGCAGCCAGCGTGGCGCCGGCGCCGTCGCAGGCGCCGGTGGGGGCGCTGGGCGGCGTGACCGGGTCGCTGGGCAGCACGATGGGGTCACGGCAGTACTGCAGCTTCTTCGCACCGGCGCCGCGCACGTCGCACTCGGTCTCGTAGGGGGTGGAGCAGGTGGTGGCGACGCCCTTGCAGTAGCCGGTGGCGTCCGGCAGCGGGTCGCTGATGCGGTCCCTGGCGTGGTGGATCTCGACGTAGTCGGTGTCGTCGATGACCCCGCCCTTGAGGAACAGCTCGCCGTTGGTGGCCACCACGCCGTTGCCGGTCGGGGTGCACATGCGCACGTCCGAGTCCGACGAGCGACTGGGATCGGCGGGGCTGCTGGTGCCGTCCATGCAGATGTTCGAGCCGGTGTCGGACTGGGTGAACGTGCGCGGGTAGACGCTGAGGTTCCAGCTGCCCGAGCGGTACGAGTCGGCGCCGTTGCCGCCGTTGAAGTCGCTGAAGAACTTGCCGAAGGCGGCCAGGTTGAACAGGCTGCGCACGTCCACCACCGCCTGCAGGGACCGTACGGTCCCGTCGCTGGCGCGCCCCTGCGCCTCGATCGTCCAGTCGTCGGCGGAGTCCTTGACGGCCTCGCCCCAGTACTGGCCGCCGTCGACCGGGCAGCCGGCGGGCGGGGCGGCGCAGACGGTGAAGCTGTCGGTCGCCTCGCGGGACTCGACCAGCGCGACCATGCGCTCCAGCCCGACCTCGGCGATCTGCAGCGCCTGCTCGAAGCTCTCGTCGAAACGGGTCTGGCGCTGGCCGGTCACGACGCTGGACAGCACCACGCTGACGAGCGCGGCGACGACCAGGACCGCCAACATGGCGATCGGCAGGCTGCCCCGGTCGTCGGCGAGTCGGTACCGCAGCATCGTCAGGCTCCGTTGCGCAGCATGATCTCGTTGCCCAGGTCCAGCACCGCGCTGGTCTCGGGCAGGGCCAGGACCAGACGCAGGGTCACCGAGCGCACCGCGGCGGGGCTGATCGGGGCGGTCGTCAGCGGCGCACCGTCGTCGCCGTGGTAGGTGAACAGCGCCGCACCGGGGGGCAGCGCCAGGCCGTCCAGCAGGGTCGTGGTGGTGGTGCTGGTCGTCACCGGGCTCGCGGCCAGGTCCTCGACGGTGCGGGTCTCGTCGATGCGCTGGCGCCCCGGCGTCGTCGGCACCAGGGCGTACGTCGTCGTCGTGCGCAGCGACCCGCGGGTGACCTGCACCATCGCCTGCTCAGCGGTCGGCGTGCCCAGCAGGGGGTTGGCGGCGCGCAGCTCGCGGGTCATGCGCTCCAGCGCCTTGTTCGCCTCCGCTTGGATCGCGACCTGGCGGACCTGGCGACGCTGGGTCTGCAGCGCCTGGATCACCGATCCGGTGGCGATCGCCACGACAGTCAGCGACAGGCCGATCGTCACCAGCAGCTCCACGAGGGTGAAGCCCCGCTCGTCGTGCAGCCGCCGGCGAATCCCGCTCACTGCGCCACCACCGGCCTGGTGAGCTGGGTGTTCGTGGAGGCGTTGTCGGCGCTGCGCAGCACGGTGAACTCGAACGGCTGACTGGGCCCCTGCTTGAACTTCACCGTCAGCTGCGCGACGGTGTCGACCCAGCCCCCCGAGCCGCCGGTGGCCGGGTCGTCGTAGCGCAGCGGGCGCTCCTCGAAGGTGCCGTCGTACAGCTGGTACTTCACGCGCACCGAGTCCTGCAACGGGTCGACGCCGTCGACGGTCGCGCTGAACGTGACCGCGACGGTGTTGCGGCACTTGTTCGCCCCGTTGCAGTTGTTGTGGTTCTCGACGGTGACCTGGCTGACCGAGATCGACGCGCTGGTGATCACCGGCGGGCTGGAGGACTGGGCGGTCAGCGACAGGGTGTAGCGCTGGCTCAGTGACCCGGCCGACACGGTGAAGTCCAGCCCCGGGGCGGTCTCGCCGGGGGCGATCACGCGGACGATGTCGGTGCGCGCGATGATCCCGACCCAGGTGATGCCACCGTCGGCGCTCGTCAGGTACCTCGTCTTCGTCTCGCCGCCGTCGTTCGTCCACGACAGGGCCACATACGCCTGGTCGTCGAAGCCTTCGAGCACGACCGTCGCCGACACGTCGCGGGTGGGGGTGCCGGCGGCGTCGACCACCGTCGGGTTCGGGTTGAGGTTGACGCTGACGATG
>DASZOD010000024.1:0-13926 GCA_035550935.1 Egibacteraceae bacterium
TTCCAGCTCAAGGCGGTCCCGCAGGTCGCGCAGCGACGCCACGACCAGGTCGGCGCCGTCGGCCAGGCGGACGGACCCAAGGTTGAGCTCGATGTCGACCTCGGTGCCGTCGCGGCGCAACGCCGGCACGCGCAGAGGCCTTCCCATGATCCGAGACTCGTGGGTGGCCACCCAGCGGCTGAAACCCGCCAGGTGGGCTTCCCGCAGGCGAGGGGGCATGATCGCGGTCAGGGGCCGCCCGGTGAGCTCGTCGGCCTGCCAGCCCAGCAGCGCCTCCGCGGCCCGGTTCGCGTAGACGATGCGGTTCCACTCGTCGGCGGCCACCACCGCGTCGGTGAGGGCTTCCAGGACCAGCCGGTGGTCGAGGTTCTCGGCGGGGACGGCGCCGACACCCGCTCGGCTCGCCGCCTCTTCGATGTCGTCCGGCGGACCCGGACCGTCGTCGTGCTCATCCACGCTTGACCCGCCACCCAGGCCTTCACCGGTCGGCACAGTGTGTCAGCCCGCGGACGTCCCGTCGACTGCAGCAGCGATTCATCAGTTTTGGGGATGCCGGCCGCGCCGCTGCGGCCCATGGTAGGCGCGGTCGCCCTGCTGCGGCCGCCCCGCGACGTAAGGATTGCCGCCGATGGGACGCTCCGGCCGAAAGGGCGCATGCTCGTCGGCGTGCGGGCGGGAGCCGGTGGTGCTGCGGGCCGACGGGGTGTCGATCGCGCCGGCCCGCTTGCGCGTCCATCCTGTGCTGACCGCCCGTGCCCATCGGGGTTTGACGGCACGAGAGGTCGCCTCTGTTCAGGACACGGCGGTCGCGCCGTTCCTGCTGGGACGTCAGGGGGCGACCGACCAGGAGGTTGCCGAGCAACTGGGCCTGCCGCCCGCTGCGGCGCAGACCCAGCTGCAGGCCCTGCGTGAGCTCGGCGTCGCCACCCGGTCCACCACCGGTCGCTGGTACCTGCTGGACATCGGCGCGCTGGCGCTGCACCCACTGCCCCCGGCCGAGCCGCCGCCGGCGCGCAGGCTCAGCCTGGTGCCTACGCCCGCGTAGCCTGCCGGCAGAGTCGCCTCTGCCCGTGCCGCGTGGGGTCATCGCGCGCGGCAGGGTTGCGACGTGCGCATCCCACTGGGGGTGGGCCTGCTCCCCGGAACGGGTGGCGGCGAGCTAGTGTCGCCGCCGGGCGCAAATGGGCAATTGGGCGGATGGCGGTGTGGCTGGCGGGACGGGAGACTGTCTGCTCAGAAGCCCACCTGCGAGAGAAGTACGTGGTCCATGAGTCCCGGTCTGGCCCTGACGGTCGTCCTGGCGGGGAACCTGCTGGTCCTGGTCGTCCTCGGGCTGGCCGGCCTGGGCGCGGAGGGGCTGCTGGCAGCGGCGCTGCTGACGGTGACCAGCGCGGCTGCCTGGTGGCTGCGGGACCGCTGCGCCCGACGCCTGCCTGAGGCGGACGTCGCGCTGACCCGGCGGCTGCGCCAGACCGAAGAGCTCAAGGCCGATCTCACCGCGGTCGTGTGCCACGAGTTCCGCAGTCCGCTGACGGCGATCCTGGGCTTTGCCCGGACCCTTCGCGCCCGCATCGACGAGCTGGACCGGCAGGAGGCGCTGGCCTGCGCCGACGCCATCGAAGACCAGGCGCGGCGACTTGCCCGCCTGGTGCACGAGGTGGTGGCCGCCTCCGGGGAGATCGGTCCTCAGTCGCGGTCCACCGCCGACCTGTCCGCGGTGGCGGTCGAGGTCGCCGCCGAGCTCACCGACCTGGCTTCCGCCGGCGGCCGGGTGACGGTCGACAGCCCTCCGGGGCTGGTGGCGGCGCTCAGCCCGGAGGCCGCACGCCTGGTGCTGGCCCACCTGCTCGACAACGCGCTGAAGTTTGCGGCGCCCGGCAGCGTCGTCGAGGTCCGCGGCCGCCGTGCCGGGAACATGGCGCTGGTGGAGGTCAGCAACGTGGGCCAGCCCATCCCCGAGGCCGCGCGGGGACGCATCTTCGAACCGTTCGTCCAGGCTGACTCGTCGGACACCCGCGCCTACGGCGGCATCGGTCTGGGGCTGTCCATCGTCCGCAAGATCGTCGACGGCCACGGTGGCCTCGTCGAAGTACGCGGCGACGGCGCGCGCACCATCTTCAGCGTGTCGCTGCCCGCGGGCCGGCAGACGCAGCCGCCGGTCAGCCACCCGGCGCCGCCAAGGCTGGCGGCAGCCTCGGCCGCCGGCTGAGCTACACCCCGCCGTGG
The DNA here is from genome assembly GCA_035550935.1 of Egibacteraceae bacterium. Lineage (GTDB taxonomy): Bacteria > Actinomycetota > Nitriliruptoria > Euzebyales > Egibacteraceae > DASZOD01. Next base: position 2,227 of record DASZOD010000024.1, read on the forward strand.
TGCAACATTGGGGCTACAGTCGTGGTCGTGGACCCTGCGACCCGTCGACTCACCGAGTACAGCCACGGCGCCGGGTGAGCCTGCAAGCTCGCCCCTGGCGAGCTGGCGCAGGTCCTGCGCCGACTGGCTCCGACCAGCCATCCCAACCTGCTGGTGGGCACCGAGACCGGGGACGACGCGGCGGTGTGGCGCCTGGACGCCGACCGGGCACTGGTCGTGACCGCCGACTTCATCACCCCGCTGGTCGACGACGCCCGCACCTGGGGCCAGATCGCGGCCGCCAACGCCGCCAGCGACGTCTACGCGATGGGCGGGCGGCCGGTGCTCGCGCTCAACCTCGTGGGATGGAATGCGACGGAGCTGCCCACCGACCTGCTGGTCGAGGTGCTCGAGGGGGCGGCCGACGCGGCCAAGAGCGGCGGCTGGCTCAACGTCGGGGGCCACACCGTCGACGACCCCGAGCCCAAGTTCGGCCTGGCCGTGGTCGGCGAGGTCCATCCTGACCGGCTGTTGACGAACGCCGGGTTGCGACCGGGCGACGCGCTGGTGCTGACCAAGGCCCTGGGGGTGGGCGTCGTGGCGACGGCGCTCAAGCGCGGCCGGGCCCCCGGCGCGGTGGTCGACGCCGCGGTGGCGTCCATGGTGCGCCTCAACGACGCCGCCGCCGAGGCCGCCGTCGACGCGGGAGCCACCGGGGCCACCGACGTGACCGGCTTCGGGCTGCTGGGCCACCTGCGCAAGATGGCCGAGGCCTCCGGTGTGGACGTGGCGCTGGACGCCGCGGCCGTCCCCATCCTGCCGGGGGTCCGCGACCTGGCCGCCGCCGGGCTGGTGGCGGGAGGCAGCCGACGCAACCTGCAATGGGCCCGGGAACGGCTGGAGCCGGGCGCCGCCGACGAGCTCACGCTGACCCTGCTCGCCGACGCCCAGACCTCCGGGGGGCTGCTGTTCGGTGCGCACCCGACGGCCGCCGCCGCCGCGGTCGAGCGCCTGCGGCGCTCCGGCCACGACGCCGCGGTCGTCGGCCTGGCCACGCCCGGCGCGGGCGTCACCCGGCTGCGCCACCCGTAATCGGCGCGAAACGTCTGCGACACCGCGGCGAAACCGGCCGCGGCCATCGTGAGCCTGTTCGCGCCGGAAGGTCGGGGGGCTCGCATGGAGTTCGACACCGGGGACACCGCCTGGGTGCTGGCGTCCGCCGCCGTGGTGCTGTTCATGACTCCCGGCCTCGCGCTGTTCTACGGCGGCATGGTCCGGGCCCGCCACGTCCTGGCCATGCTCATGCAGAACTTCGTGGCCATGGGGCTGGTCAGCGTCCTGTGGACGCTGGTGGCCTTCAGCCTCGCCTTCGGCACCGACGTCGCCGGCGCCGGGGTGATCGGCGGGCTGGACCTGGCGGGGTTGCGCGGCCTGCTGGACCGGCCGGTCCCCGGCTTCGAGGCGCTGACCATCCCGCCGCTGTTGTTCGCCGGCTACCAGATGATGTTCGCCGTGATCACCCCCGCCCTGATCACCGGCGCGACCGCCGACCGGCTGCGCTTCGCCGGCTACATGCTGTTCCTGGGCCTGTGGGCGCTGGTCGTCTACGCCCCCGTGGCGCACTGGGTGTTCTCCCCGTCGGGCTGGCTGTACGGACTGGGAGCCCTCGACTTCGCGGGGGGAACCGTCGTGCACATCAACGCCGGTGCCGCTGCGCTGGCGCTGTGCCTGGTGGTGGGGCGGCGCCGCGGCTGGCCGGGCGAGGCCATGGCGCCCCACTCGCTGCCGCTGACGTTGGCCGGCGCGGGCATCCTGTGGTTCGGCTGGTTCGGCTTCAACGCCGGCTCTGCGCTGGGCGCCAGCGCCCTGGCCGCCTCGGCGTTCGTCAACACCCACGTCGCCGCCGCCGCCGGCCTGCTGGGATGGCTGGTCGCCGAGCGCGTCAAGACCGGGCACCCCACGACCCTGGGTGCCGCCTCGGGCGCGGTGGCCGGTCTCGTCGCCATCACCCCCTGCGCCGGCTTCGTGGGTCCCCTGCCGGCGATCGTCATCGGTGCCGCGGCCGGCGTGCTGTGCCTGCTGGCGGTCCAGCTGAAGTTCACCCTCGGCTACGACGACTCGCTGGACGTCGTCGGCGTCCACCTCGTCGGCGGGGTGGTCGGCTCACTGCTGCTGGGGATGTTCGCCGACCAGGCGGTCAACGAGGCCGGCACCGACGGCCTGCTGCTGGGCGGCGGCGCTGGCCTGCTCGCGGACCAGGCGGTGGCCGTGCTGGCGGTCATGGCGTACTCGTTCGTGGCGTCGCTGGTGCTGGCCAAGGTCGTCGACCTGCTCGTCGGCCTGCGTGTGGCGCCGGAGGAGGAAGCTGAAGGCCTGGACGTCACCCAGCATTCGGAGACCGCCTACCAGCCTGTCGAGCTGACCTGAGGGCGTCGGCGCGGGCGGTGCTACCCTCGCCGGGTCCGCTGCGCTGCGCCGGTGGGCTCCGGTGCCGCGGCAGGGCATCGGGCTGGGACCGAGTCCGAAGGGGGTACCGGGGGTGACGCGCGCCCGCATCGCGGGCCGGTTCGACCTGGACCGCGCCATCTACGACGCGCTGGTCGAGCACGCTCGCAGCGACTTCCCCTTCGAAGTGTGCGGCCTGCTGGCCGGCGAGGCCGGCCAGGTGGTCAAGCACTGGAGGATCCCCAACGACGCCCGCTCCATGACCTTCTACAATATGGAGCCCAGGGCCATGCTGGAGGTCATGCGGCAGATCGACGAGCAGCGCTGGGAGCTGCTGGGCATCTACCACAGCCATACCCACACCGAGGCCTTCCCCTCGCCCACCGACCTCGAGCTGGCCTTCTACCCGGAGGCCGTCTACCTCATCGTGTCGCTGCAGGACCCCGACCGGCCTGTCGTCCGCGCCTTCAATATCGTCGACGGCGAGATCACCGAGCGCACCCTGTTCGTCGACGGGGAGCAAGCCCCCGTCGGCAGCCGCTGACCTGGCGACGCCGCTACGCTGGAGCCGGCTGCACCGCGCCGCCGTCTAGCCGGGAGGAGGCGACCAGGCGATGCCCATCGAGGTCCGCGTCCCCACGATCATGCGCAAGCACACCGGCGGCGCGCAGAAGATCACCGGCCGCGGCGCGACCGTGCGCGAGCTGGTCGACGACATCGAGGCCCGCCACGGCGGCCTGCGTGACGCCCTGGTCGACGAGGACGGGCGGCTGCACCGCTTCGTCAACGTCTACGTCAACGACGAGGACGTGCGCTTCCTGGGCGGGCTCGAGGCGCCGCTGGACGACGGCGACACCGTGTCGATCCTGCCGGCCGTCGCCGGCGGGGGGTAGGCCTGCGGTGTTGGCAGGGGACGTCAGCCGGGCCGTGGGCGACACGCCGCTCGTCGGACTGCCGTCGCTGTCGCCGCCCGGCTACGAGCTGTACCTCAAGCTCGAGGGCCACAATCCCACCGGGTCGGTCAAGGACCGCGTCGCCAAGTACCTGATCGAGGCCGGCGAGCGCGAGGACCGGCTGCGCACCGGCAGCCGCGTGCTCGAGCCCACCAGCGGCAACACGGGTATCGCGTTGGCGGCGGTCTGCGCGCCGCGCGGCTACAAGCTGACCTGCGTCATGCCGGAGAACACCTCGGAGGAGCGACGGACGCTGCTGGCCATGTACGGCGTGGACATCGTGTGGAGCCCGGCCAGCGAGGGCTCCAACGGCGCGGTGCGGGTGGCCCGCGAGATGGCCGAGGACGACCCCGACATCTGGATGCCATTCCAGTACGGCAACCCCGCCAACCCCCGGGCGCACTACGAGACGACGGCGCCCGAGATCCTGCGCGACCTGCCCGACGTCGGAGCCTTCGTGGCCGGGCTGGGCACCGGCGGGACGCTGACGGGCGTGGGGCGCCGGCTCAAGGAACACGACCCGGCGGTCAAGGTGTTCGCCGCCGAGCCCGAGTACGGCGACCTGGTGTACGGGCTGCGCAACATCGACGAGGGCTTCGTGCCCCCGGTGCTCGACGAGCGCGTCCTGGACGGACGCATCAAGGTCGACTCCCTCAAGGCACTGGAGTCCACCCGGGAGCTGGTCGCCAAGGAAGGCATCTTCGCCGGGCCGTCGACGGGCGCGGCGCTGCACGTCGCGCAACGGCTGTGCAACCCCGCCCGCCTTCCTGCGGGCACGAAGGTCGTCGTGGTCTCCCCCGACGGTGGCTGGAAGTACCTGTCGACCGGCGCCTACGGCCCCGGCGACGTCGAGGACATCGCCCGCTCGCTGCAGGACACCCTCTGGGCGTAGCCGCCGCCCGGAGCCGGCTGGCCGGGGCGCGCGTCTACACTCCGGCCATGCTGCCCAGCCCTCGGGGGCCCGCCGCCTTCGCCCGCCATGACCCGCGCGCCATCGGCGTGTTCGACTCGGGCGTCGGCGGGCTGACCGTCGCCCGAGCCCTGATGGACCTGCTGCCCGACGAGCGCATGGTCTACGTCGGCGACACCGCCCGCGGGCCCTACGGGCCGCGCGACCCCGCCGACGTGCGCGGCTTCAGCGCCGAGATCGTCGACTGGCTGGCCACCCAGGACGTCAAGCTCGTCGTCGCCGCCTGCAACACCGCGACCGCCGCTGCCCTTGGGCCCCCGTCCATGGCCTTCCCGGTGCCGGTCGTGGGCGTCGTCGCGCCGGCGGTCGGCGCTGCCGCTCGGGCCAGCCGCAACGGCCGCATCGGCGTCATCGGCACGGTCGGCACCATCGCCTCGGGCGCCTACGAGCGCGCGCTGGCCGCGATCGCCCCGGAGCTGAAGCTGTTCGCGCAGGCCTGCCCACGGTTCGTCGAGCTCGTCGAGAGCGGTCGCACCACCGACGCCGAGGTGCTCGAGGTGGCCCGTCACTACCTGGCTCCCCTGGTGGCCGCCGACGTCGACACGCTCATCCTGGGCTGCACCCACTACCCGTTGCTGACCGGCGTGCTCAGCTACGTCATGGGCCCCGAGGTGCTGCTCGTGTCCAGCGCGGAGGAGACCGCCCGCCGGGTGTTCGCCACGTTGGTCGACCGCGACGCGCTCGCCCACGCCGCCCGCGTCGAGCACCGTTTCGTCGCCAGCGGCGACGGCTCGGCGTTCGCGCGGCTGGCGACCCGGTTCCTGGGGCCGCGGCTGTCCGACATCGACGTGGAGACCATGGGCGGCTGATGGCCGGCCTGCAGCTGAGGGTGCTGGGCTGCGCCGGCACCCATCCCGCCCCCGACCGCCTGTGCTCGTCCTACCTGGTCGAGAGCGACGGCTACCGGCTGCTGCTTGACTGCGGCAACGGTTCGCTGACCAACCTGCAGCGCGTCTGCGACGTCGCCGACCTCGACGCGGTCTTGCTCAGCCACCTGCACCCCGACCACTTCGCCGATCTCTACGGCCTGTACTACGCCCTGCGCTTCCACCGCGACGGCACGCAGTCCGTCCCGGTGTACGCGCCCGCGGGAGCGTCGGCGCACATCGCCCAGCTGCTGCCCCCCGATTCCGCCGACACGTTCGCTGCATCCTGCCGCTTCCACACCGTGGCCGCCGGCGACGCCATCGAGCTGGGGCCATTGCGGGTCACGCTGTTCGCCGCCTACCACCCCGTCGAGACCCTCGCCTGCCGGGTGGAGTCCGAAGGCGGCGTGCTGGCCTACAGCGCCGACAGCGCCCCCACACCGGCGCTGGCGGACTGTGCCCGCGACGCTGACCTGTTCGTCGCCGACTGCACGTGGCTGGCCCGACTGGGCCCGTACCCGCCCGGGACGCACATGACCGGGCTGCAGGCGGGAGCCCAGGCCGCCCAAGCCGGCGCGCGCCGGCTGCTCGTCACCCACGTGTTCCCGGCCCACGACCCCGTCGAGGTCGCCGCCGAGGCTGCCCGGGCCTACGGTGGCCAGGTATTGGTGGCCCGTGATCTGCTCGAGTTGACGCTGTAGATGCGCCCCGACGGACGTGCCAACGACCAGCTGCGCCCGGTGGCGTTCGACCTGGGCGTCCAGGAGTTCGCGGAAGGCTCTACGCTCGTCGCCTTCGGCCGGACCCGCGTGCTGTGCGCCGCCAGCGTCGAGCGGGCACTGCCCCGCTGGCGCACCGGATCGGGCGAGGGCTGGGTCACCGCCGAGTACGCGTTGCTGCCCCGCGCCACGAGCGAACGCACGCCGCGGGAGGCGACCCGGGGCCGTATCGGCGGCCGCACCCACGAGATCCAGCGCCTCATCGGTCGCTGCCTGCGCTCGGTGCTCGACCTGCGGGCGCTGGGAGAGCACAGCATCGTGGTCGACTGCGACGTGCTGCAGGCCGACGGTGGCACCCGCACCGCGGCGGTCACCGGGGCCTGGGTGGCGCTGTCGCTTGCCCTCGACTCCATGGTGGGACGTGGCCTGCTGGCGGCGCGCCCCCGCCTCGAGCCGCTGTCGGCCGTCAGCGTCGGGATCGTCGCCGGGGAGCTGCGGCTGGACCTGTGCTACGCCGAGGACTCGCAGGCGCAGGTCGACATGAACGTCGTCGTCGCCGGCGACGGCCGCTTCGTCGAGCTGCAGGGCACCGCCGAGCGCCAGCCGTTCACCCGCTCCGAGCTCGACGGCCTGGTCGACCTGGGCGCGGCCGGGTGCAGCCGCCTGCTCGCCCTGCAGCGCGAGGCACTCGGGCGATGAGCGCGTCGGTGGTGCTGGCCACCCGCAACCCCGGCAAGATCGTCGAGCTGCGACGCATCCTGTCCGGGTTGGGTCGCCGGCTGCTGACCTCCGCCGAGGTGGGTCTGCCGGACCTGCCCGAGACCGGCGAGACCTTCGCCGACAACGCGCTGGCCAAGGCCCGCGCGGGCGTCGCCGTGTGTGGGCTGGCCTGCCTGTCCGACGACAGTGGCCTGGTGGTCGACGCCCTGGGCGGTCAGCCGGGGGTGCGCTCGGCCCGCTACAGCGGTCGTCGCGACGACCAGGCGAACCTGCGGCTGCTGTTGGAGCGCATGGCGGACGTGACCGACCGGCGGGCCCGCTTCGTCTGCGTCGCCGCGCTGGTGGCGCCCGATGGGCGCGAGTGGACGGCCGAGGGCGTCTTGGAGGGCAGCATCGCGCAGGCCCCGCGCGGCAGTGGCGGCTTCGGCTACGACCCGGTCTTCGTACCGCTGGGCCAGCGGCGCACCACCGCCGAGCTGGCGCCCGAGGACAAGGACGCCATCTCGCACCGCGGCAAGGCCTTCCGGACCATCCGCACCGCCGTCGCCGAGCTGTGAGCCCAGCCGGCGGCGACCGTCAGACCGGCCCGGCCTCGATGCCCAGCAGCCGGTACTGGGGGGGACGCAGCGGGCTGGTCGCGCGGCAGGTCAGCAGCCGGCCCTCCGGGGGGTGGGACACCTGCACGTCGGCGACGAACCAGCGGCCCGCCGGGCTGGTGAAGGTGACCAGCACCCGGCCGTCGCCGAGGTTGCGGCGGCGAACGAAGCCCAGGTCGTCGACCCCGCGCAGAGCCTGATGGGTGCGGACGAAGAACTCCGCCGCCTGCACCACGAAGGCGTAGCAGGACCGGCCGCGGTAGTGGCGCAGGTCGATCAGGCCGCGCTCGTAGGCGGCCACGACCTGCGGCCCTTGCTCAGGCGCCACGTGGCCGAAGTACAGACCGTGGGGCAGGCACACGAGGTTGCCCGCGAAGCGGTCACCGCCGAAGTGCGACGACTCCCACACCCGGTCGCCTGCGACCCTGTTCAGGACGTGGACCAGCGGCCGGCCGTACTCGGCGCAGCACGGGTCGTGACGGCCGTTCGTGCACACCAGGTACAGGGGATGGTCGACCGGCGTGCCGCCCACCGGCTCGTCCCGGCCCAGAGGGTTCCAGTCGACGGCCAGCAGGTCGGCGGCGTTGTCGACCGTCAGTCGCTCGACCCAGTTGCGCCCGGGCTGGGTGCAGGCGACGAAGCAGGTGCGTGTCGCCGGCACAGGAGCGCGATGGCGGCGGATCAGCAGGACCCGGGCTCGCAGCGCCGCAGTCCGGGCCTTCAGCGCCAGGCCGACCCCGGGAGGCAAGCGACTGTCGTGCACGGCGTCCTGACCCCATGGTCCCGGCTCCTCGACCAGGATCCACCGACGCACCTTCGACGCCGTGGCGAAGAGCGGTTCGTTGCGCGACTGCGCCGCGGGGGCGCAGCGGACCCGCTCACGCACGGACGACCATGAGGAGCCCCTCGCGCACCAGTCGTCGCGCCAGCACCAGGCGGCTGGGCTCGTCGAGGTACTCGCCGAGGTCGGCGACCACGAAGCTCGGTCGCTGCAGGATCAGGCGCAGCGCTGGCTCGACTGCGAGCGGCAGGCGCAGCTGACGGTCTCCCAGCGTGGCGGTCAGGCGCTCACCGTCGGTGTCCAGCGCGCAGACCGAGCCGGGACGGCGCGTCAGGCAGGAGCTATCCGAAAGGGAGTCCAGCGCCACCAGCTGCTCGAGTTGGCCGTCGAGCAGCGGCGTGCGCGTGGACCAGAACCGCCGGCTCATCGCCGTGCCGACCGCCTGCGGGTCCACGTCTCGCACCCACCGCGCCAACGCCTCCAGCCGGACGGCGACGAGTTCGGCGAAGCGTTCCCCGTCGTGTGCGAAGCCCACCGGCAGTGGCTCCTGCAGCGCCAGCTCGTCAACGGCCTGGTCCAGCACGTGACGGACGACGTCCTGCCACGTGGAGGCGCGCACACCGATCGTGATGTGCACCGATGTCGCCTCGACGGTCCGGGCGGCGTGCGGCACGCCCTTTGGCACGTACAGACAGTCGCCGGGGGCGAGCTCCACGTCGAGCGTCGGGTCACCGGCGCCGTCCGAGCCCGCTGGGTAGGTTACCCACCGCTTGTGGCCGAAGGTCTGCAGCGCGAAGACGTCGTGGCTGTCGTGGTGGACGCGCAGACCGTGGGCTTCGGGGGGTGTGATGTAGGCGTTTGCCTGCACCGGTTGGGTGAGGAACAGCTCGAGGTCGCGGCAGAAGCGCGCCAGCGGCTCCCAGTAGCGCTGCAGGCCCTGCAGGACGATGGTGGCGCCCTCGTGGAACTGGGCGTACACCCGGCCCACGTCGATCAGGTCGTTGATGCCCTTCGAGCCCACCCGTCCGGAGCGCACGTAGGCTGACGGGTCCAGGGTGCGCCCGTCCTTGACCAGCCGGAAGGCCGGCAGACGCAGCGCCATGGTCGACAGGATGCGGTCGACGTCGCCCAGCGACAGCAGGTCGGAGAAGTCGCCGCCGCCGTGCAGGTGGACCGACCGGGCCCAGTGCTGGGTGAGGAAGCGGTCGACGCCACCGACGCAGCGAGCCAGGCTCGTCGCAGTCGAGGGCCCGGGGTCGCGGGACGGTGCCGCGCTAGACGTCCTGACCGTCGACATCGGCATCGGAGGCGTCGCCATCGGTGCTGTCGACCGTGTCGCCGTCGGTGCCGTCGGCGTCGGCGCTGTCGGTGTCGACATCGGCGTCGGCGGTGTCGGCGTCGGCGGTGTCGGTGTCGGCGGTGTCCTGAGGATCGGCGGAGGCGACCGTCACGGAACCGGACTTCCACACCGTCTGGATGTCGTCGTCAGTCAGGTGCAGCGGCTCGTGGACGCTCATGGCGGTCTCCCCAGGGTCGGACGTGGGCGCACTCTACCTGGTGCCGAACCTATCGCCCCCGCCAGCGGCAGGCAACGCAGAGGGCGCCGGCCACGAGGTCGGCGAGCGTACCGCTACCGGTGCGAGACCTATCATGGGGACCGCAGGCGGGTCCCGTCGAGCAAGCGAGCGCAGCGCGTGCGGACGAGAATCCGCGTCGAGGGCATCGTGCAGGGGGTCGGGTTCCGGCCCTTCGTGCACCTGCTGGCAACCAGGTTGGGACTGGGTGGCCTGGTGGGCAACGACGCCCGCGGTGTGTTCATCGAGGTCGAGGGTGACCAGCCGACGATCGACCGGTTCCTGGTGGCCTTGCGAGCCGAAGCCCCGCCGTTGGCGGTGGTCGAGCACGTCGCAGCCGAGGCGGTGCCGGCCAGGGGCGAGCGCGGCTTCACCATCGTCGACAGCGAGACCGGGGGCCAGCGCCAGGTGCTCATCTCGCCGGACACCGCCACCTGTGCCGACTGCCTGCGCGAGCTGTTCGACCCCACCGACCGCCGCTACCGCTACCCGTTCGTCAACTGCACCAACTGCGGCCCGCGCTTCACGATCATCCGCGACGTCCCCTACGACCGGCCCCAGACCACCATGGCCGGCTTCCCGCTCTGCCGCGACTGCGCCCGCGAGTACCACGACCCGACCGATCGGCGCTTCCACGCCCAGCCGGTGTGCTGCCCCGCCTGCGGGCCGACCCTGCGGCTGACCGACGCTGGCGGCAGCGACCGGCCCGGCGACCCGATCGGCGTCACCGCCGACCTGCTACGCGCGGGACGCGTGCTGGCGATCAAGGGCCTGGGCGGCTACCACCTGGCGGCCGATGCCGAGTGCCAGCCCGCGGTGCTGGCGCTGCGCTCCCGCAAGCACCGGGAGGACAAGCCCTTCGCGGTCATGGTGGCCGACGCGGCGCAGGCCCGCCGGCTGTGCGCGGTCGACGTCACCGAGGAGCGCCTGCTGACCAGCGCCCGCCGACCGATCGTGCTGCTGCGACGTCGCCCCGAGGCTGCGGTCGCCGAGGCTCTGGCGCCGGGCAACCGCTTCCTTGGGCTCATGCTGCCCTACACCCCGCTGCACCATCTCCTGGCGGCCGAGCTGGGGGGTCCGTTCGTGCTGACCAGCGGCAACGTCTCCGACGAGCCGATCGCCTACCGCGACGCCGACGCCTTCGAGCGGCTGAGCGGCATCGCCGACTGCTTCCTGACCCACGACCGCCCCATCCACGTGCGGGCCGACGACTCCGTGACCCGCTCATGGGGCGGCGGTGAGATGGTGCTGCGACGCTCCCGCGGCTACGTGCCCCAGCCGGTGTTGGTCGCGTCCGCGTTCCCCCGGCCGGTCCTGGCCTGCGGGGCCGAGCTGAAGAACACCTTCTGCCTGGCCAAGGGCCGCCACGCGTTCGTGTCCCACCACATCGGCGACCTGGAGAACTACGAGACACTGCGCTCGTTCGTCGAGGGCATCGAGCACTTCGGACGGCTGTTCGACGTGTCACCGCGGGTCGTCGCCCACGACCTGCATCCGGAGTACCTGTCGACGAAGTACGCCCTGGACCTGGACGGCGTCGACCTGGTCGGCGTCCAGCACCACCATGCCCACGTGGCCTCGTGCCTGGCCGACAACGCCGAGGCCGGCCCGGTCCTCGGCGTGGCCTTCGACGGGCTGGGGTACGGTCCCGACGCGACGCTGTGGGGCGGGGAGTTCCTGCGCGCCGACCTGGTGGGCTTCGATCGCCTGGCGCACCTGGAGACCGTCCCGATGCCCGGCGGGGCCGCGGCGATCAAGCAGCCCTGGCGCATGGCCGCGGCCTGGCTGGACCTGGCCTACCAGGGGGACGTGCCCGCCGACCTGGACGTGGTCCACCGCAACGAGGGTCGCTGGGGGGACGTCGTGGCCGTGGCCCGCAGCGGCGTCAACGCCCCGCTGACCTCGAGCGCCGGGCGGCTGTTCGACGCGGTGGCCGCGATCGTGGGCGTGCGCGACAGCATCAACTACGAGGGCCAGGCCGCCGTCGAGCTGGAACAGCGCGCCGACCCCACCGAGCGCGGCCGCTACCGGGCTGGCGTCGACGGTGAGGGCCCCCTGCGCCTGCGCGGCTCGGACCTGCTGCGCGCCGTGGTGGCC
>DASZOD010000025.1:0-7258 GCA_035550935.1 Egibacteraceae bacterium
TGGGCTCCCGGGCGCTGGGCGAGCAACTCCACGGCGTGCTGCGGGCGGTGGCTCGGGACCACGTCGTGTTCGTCGACCGCCAGGCCCAGACCTGGTACCTGGCGACCGCCGCGATCGACTACGTCGCCGTACGCCGCTGAGTGCCAGCCGACGGGGGCTGGTCGGAGCCGTGCACCGGCTGGCTGCGCAGCCAGTCCAGCACCTCGTCTTTGAAGAAGCGGAAGGTGCGACCCCCGGGCAGCCGGTGCGCGGGCAGCACGCCTTCGCGCGACAGCTTGCGCACGTAGTCGATGTTGAGGTTGAGCAGCCGGGCGACCTGCGCCGCGTCGAGCACGGGAGGGTAGTCGCGTTCGGAGGGACTGTCGTGATCCATCCGGGCTCCTTGGGCGCCTGTGCCGGCTCAGCGATGGTACCGAGGGCTGACACGACCTGAGCGCAACCCCCGCGCCTCGACGGCGACCAGCGGGTCGACGCCACGAGCACCCTATCGCAGGCACGCGACGTGACAGGGCCTGACGGGTGCTGACAGGCGCGGTTGTGGAAAAAGGAGTTGTCCTCACCCGGCCAGCCCGCTAGGTTCTCAGCCCTCCCGTCGGAGGGTCAGCACGGCCCCGGTGGGGTGAACCTGTCCGCACCGTCCTGCGGAGGTCCTGTGGCCGTTCTCGATCCTGCGGCGGCGCCGCCGCGCTTGGCGCCCGAGCCGGTCGTGGCTCGGCGGCTCCCGCACCGGCGTCTGTCGGCGGGCCACGTCATCATGCTGCTCGCCGGCCTGCTGGCGCTGGTATTGAACTTCAGCCTGCTACGAGCGCGCGACGCCAGCGTCCGGGTGGCAGTTGCGGCGACGCCCCTGCATGCCGGCCAGCCGGTCGCCGCCCGCTCCTTCGCCTTCACCGATGTCACGGTCGACGACGCCCAGCACGCGACCCTGCTCGGCCCCGAGCGGCTCGAGGCCGTCCAGGGGTGGGTCGCCGCCACCGAGATCGCGCCCGGCGAGCTCATCCGGCTCAGCGACCTGCGACCACCGTCGGCACCGGCCGCTCAGCGGGCGATGAGCATCCCCGTGGAGCCCGAGCACGCGGTCGGCGGCGACCTGCGCCCCGGCGACCGGGTGGACGTCATCGACGTCACCGACAGCGGCGCCGACTACGTCGTAGCTGACGCCCAGGTGCTGGCGGTGGCCAGGCCGGATCCCGGGCCCGGCCTGGGGGGTCTGCGGACGTTCAGCGTCACGATCGCCGTCGACGACCAGTCGGCTCTGCAGCTGGCCACCGCGATCCGCAACCAGTCCCTGGAGATCGTCCGTTCCACCGGGGCCACGCACGTCGGGGCTTCGTCGTACCGGCGAGCCGATGACCCCGGCGCCGTCGGGACCGAGCCGTCGACGGGCCGGGCCGGCTAGCCATGCAAGAGCCGGTGATCGCGCTGGCCGCGACCCCGCGTGACTGGGCGCAGCGCCTGCACCGTCACGTCGCGGACCACGGAGGCGCTCGGGTGCGCGCCACCGTCTTGCACCCCCAGGACGCGCTCGCCGAGCGCTACGACGTCTTCGTCGTCGACGACACCACCAGCTTCTGCACCCGCCACCTGCTGGACGAGCTGCGCCGCCGGGGACACCGGGTACTGGGCGTCTACGACCCGGATGACCCTGCCGGCAAGAGCGACCTGCTGGAACTCGGCGCCGACGACGCCATCGACCGCTTCGCCTCCGCCGAGCAGTTCCTGACGGCCATCGGGGAGCTGGCCGCGCGCGCCGGCCCGGACAGCGGGGCCGACGACCTGGTCGGCGACCTGGCCGGCCGCTCGGGGCCGGATGCGCCACCGCCGGTCACCTCCCCAGTGCAGGCAGCCGGGCGGATCACCGCAGTCGGGGGACCGCCGGGCGGCTGCGGCGCCACCGAGGTCGCCATCGCGCTGGCGGCGCTCCTGGGAGCGCGCAGCGGCGGCTGCGCGCTCGTCGACGCCGACGAGGTCGCCCCGTCGCTGGCTCAGCGCCTGGGGCTTGCCCTGTATCCCAACCTGCGCGCCGCCGTCGACGCGCTCCAGCACCGCAGCGGATCGGTGGACGACGCGCTGCTGGCAGTGCCCGGCGGGCGCTTCGCCCTGCTCGCGGGCCTGTCCAACCCGCGCGACTGGCAAGAGCTGCGCCCCGCCGAGACCCTCGACGTCGTCGGCCACCTGGCCCGCAGCCACAGCAACGTCGTGGTCAACGTGGGCCACCGCGTCGAGGAGCTGCCCGGCGTCGCCGGCCCGCCGCGCTACGGCCAGACCCGGGCCCTCCTGGGCGCCGCCGACGCCATCGTCGGCGTGGGGCTGCCCACCCCGGTGGGCGTGGCGCGCCTGCTGGAGTGGATCGCCGACGTGCGCGCCATCGCGGCGGCCACCCCGATCCACCTGGTGATCAACAGGACCCCACCCGGACCGTTCAAGCGCGACGAGGTCGAACGCGAGCTGTGCCGCAGCTTCCTGCCGGCCTCGCTGTCGTTCCTCCCCGAGGACCCCAGGGTGGGGGAGGCCGCATGGGCCGGCGGCCTGGTCTGCCGCGGGTCGTTCGCCAAGGCGGCGGCCGGCGTCGCCGGGCTGGTCGTCCCCGAGCTTGCTGCGACGGGACGGCGGCCGCGCACGCGGGGAGGCCGGAGGTGACCGTAGAAGTCGGCGCCTACGACCGCATCCGGCAGGCGGTGCTCGAGCGGATCGAACGTGATCGCCTCGACCCGGCCGGCGATGTGGACACGGTGCGGGCAACGGTGCTCGACGCGGTCGAGACCTACCAGCGGCGCGCCCACCTGGGGCAAGGCGCGGCGCTGCGCGACCCCAACGACATGACCACCCGGCTGCTGCGGTCGATCACCGAGTTCGGCCCCCTGACCGAACTGTTGGCCCGTCCCGACGTCGAGGAGATCTTCATCGAGGGTGCCAGGGTGTCCTTCCTCGACGGCTCCGGACGACTGCAGGGGCTGGCGGCGCCCACCACCGAGGGGGAAAACCGCCAGGTCGTCGACCGACTGCTGTCGACCACCCAGCGTCACCTGGACGCGGGCAGTCCGCTGGTGCAGGCGCGGGTGCTCGACGGCCAAGCGCGCCTGACCGCGGCGATCCCGCCGGTCGCCGACGCGCTTTCGGCGACCATCCGCCGCCGTACCCTGCGCCGCGACACGCTCGCCTCGCTAGTGGACAAGGGCTCGCTGACGCCGGCCGCGGCTGGCTTCCTGTGGGCCTCGATGCGGGCCGGGTGCACCCTGCTCGTCTCCGGTCCGCCCGGAGCCGGCAAGACCTCGCTGCTGTCGGCGCTGGTCGCCGCCGTCCCCTCCGACCACTGCGTGCGCTGCTGTGAGGAGATCCGGGAGCTGCACGTGCCGCTGACCCACGGCTCCTTCTACGAAGCCCGCCCGCCAGGCCTGGACGGCAGCGCCGAGATCACGCTGCGTGACCTGGTGAAGTTCATGCTCGCCATGAGACCGCATCACCTCATCGTCGGCGAGGTGCGCGGGGCCGAGGCCTTCGAGCTGACCAGGGCGATCAACGCCGGTTGTGGCTTCGCCTGCACCATCCACGCCAACAGCGCCCCCGACGCGCTCAACGCCCTGGTCAACGCGGCCATCATGGCTGGTGAGAACGTCAGCGAGCCGGTGGTGCGCAAGGTCTTCTCCACGGCCATCGATGTCGTCGTCCACCTCGACCTCGACGACGCCAACCGAGCCAACCCCGCCGAGGGCATCCGCCGGCAGGTCACCGAGATCATCGCCGTCGTGCCCTCTCTGCACGACGACTTCTCGACCGACCCGGTTTTCTACCGCCAGTCGCTGGGCCAGCCGCTGCAGTGGACCGGCATGCTGCCGCCCAACGCCGCCGTCGTCGAACGGGCGTTGCCCGAAGGCCTGACGCTGCGGGCGATCCTCGAGGGCCGGAGCGTGGTGCTGTGAGACTGCTGGCAGCCCTGTGCAGCGGCGTGGCCGCGTACCTCCTCGTGGGCTACGTCACCGGCTGCGCGCCGCGGCTGGAGCTCGGCAGGGCCCGACGGACCCGCGGGCAGCTCAGCCGCCGGCAGTTGTGGCTGACTCAGGCCGGCGTGAAGCTGACCCCCAGGCAGTTCTGGGTGGGTTCGACCGCGGTGGGCGTCGCCGCCTTCGTGCTCGTCGCGCTCACCACAAGCACCCCGGTGGTGGCCGCTGTGCCGGCGATCTCCGTGGCGCTGCTTCCCCAGGTCTACTTCGCACGGCAGCGTGCCCGGCGCCTGCGCGAGGTGCAGGAGGCCTGGCCCGACGGTCTGCGAGAGCTCCTCGCCGGCATCGCGGCGGGCATGTCGCTCCCCCAGGCCATCGCGGTCCTGGCCAGCTCCGGGCCCCTGCCGCTGCAGCGGGCGTTCGCCCGCTTCAGCCTGCTCGCGCGCATGCTGGGGGTGGTGGCGGCCCTGGAACTCATCAAGGAGGAACTGGCCGACCCCACCTCCGACCGCGTCATCGAGGTGCTCATCCTCGCCCACGACCGCGGCGGACGCACCGTCAGCGCGGTCCTGCGCGACCTCGCCGCGGCCGCGACCCACGACACCAGAACGCTGGAGGAGATCGCCACCAGCGGCCTGGAGCAGAAGATCAACGCCAGGGCGGTGTTCGTCCTGCCCTGGCTGGTGCTGCTCACCCTGACCGCCCGACCCGGCCACTTCCGGGACTTCTACCAGTCCTCGGGTGGGCTGGTCGTCGTGATCGTCGCGGGGCTGCTCAGCTTGCTGGGCATGTGGCTGGTTGGCCGGCTCGGCAGGGAACCGGCGGAGGAACGGGTGTTCGGCGGGGCCGCTCCCGGGAGCGTGCGGCGGTGAGCGGCTCCGGCCTCGAGCTGCTGGCGGCCCTCCTCAGCGGGGTGGCGGTCGCCGCTCTCGCCGGACTCATCGTCAAGCCCACGCCCAGGCTGGCCGGCCGGCTGCGCCCGTACACCGCGGCGAGTCGCATAAGCCTGGGACGCAGCGCCGACGTGGAGCCCGTCGCCCAGGAAGGAGCGATGCTGTCGGGCGGCACGCTGCGGCGACTACTGGGGCCGATGATCCAGCCGCTTGCCGCTGCGTTGGGCCGGATGGTCGACAGTGCCACCGACGAGGCGTTACTGCTCAGGCTGCGTCAGGCCGATCTGCTCGGCGACGTCCCCCAGGACCAGCGGGTCCAGGAGTACCGGGTCCGGCAACTCGGCGGCGCGGTGACGTACAGCGGGCTCTTCGGCGCTGCCGCCGCCACGGCCGGCCAAGGGGCCGTGGTCGTGCTGCTGGCCGGGGGCTGCGGGTTCGTGTTCGGGGCCACCCGCTGGCGCGCCCGGCTCGACCGGACCCTGGAGCAGCGCCGGCTTCGGATGCGCATCGAGCTGTACACCGTCAACCAGCTGCTGGCCTTGCACGTGCGCGCCGGGGGCGGTGTGGTGCAGGCCTTACAGCGCGTCGTCGCCCGCGGCAGCGGCGCCGTCGTCGACGAGCTCGCCGAGGCATTGAGCGCCCACCGCAGCGGCCGCCGGGTGTCCGAGGCGCTCGAGCACGTCGCGCGCGCCACGCCCGAACCCGCGGCGGCGCGCACGTACAAACTGCTGGCCAGCGGGGTGGAGTACGGCGCGGACCTGGCCGAGGGCCTGCTCGCGCTCAGTCAGGACATCCGCGACCAGCGCTGCGAGGCGCTCAAGCGTGCCGCGACGACGCGTCGTGCGGCCATGCTCGTGCCGATCATCGCGGTCCTGGCGCCGGTCATGCTGCTGTTCGTCGCCGCTCCGCTGCCGTCGCTCGTATTCGGGGGGCGCTGATGACGCCCGCCGACCTGGGAACCAAGATCGTCTCGACCGGGAGGCAATGTCATGTCGCAGATCCTGTCCGCCCTCGTTGACCGCTGCTCCAACGACGACGGGTTCAGCACCGCCGAGCTGCTGGGAAACGCCGCCCTGGGCATCGCCGCGCTGGTGGCGATCTGGACGCTGCTGCAGGGACTCGGCGTCAACGTCGTCAGCTGGATCCAGACCCAGCTGGGCATGCCCTAGGCCTGTCCGCCAGAGACAACGTGCGCGACGTTCGGCCGCGTCTCGCAGGCGACGGCGGGTTCTTGACGGTGCAGTTCGTCGTCGCCGTGGCGCTGTCGCTGCTGCTGCTGTCGGCCCTGGCCAACCTTGTGGTCTTCCAGTACGCCCGAGGGGTGGTCCGCGCCGCGCTCGACGAGGGTGTACGGGCCGGCTCCCGGGCCACAGCCGCGGCTGCCGAGTGCCAGGCGCGCGCGCAGGCAGTGCTCGACGACCTGCTGTCGGGCCCGCTCGGCGACGCCGTGGTCCTCGGCTGCGCCGACACCGGCGAGCGCATGCTCGCTCAGGCCGACGTGACGCTGCGCGCGTGGGCTCCGATGGTGCCCGACTGGGCCTTCGTCGCCGAGGCGACGGCGGTCAAGGAGCGCTTGCCGTGACGTCACGCCCGCCGCTCAAGCTCCTGCACAGCCAGGCTCGGGGACAGATCCCGATCGAGTTCGCCCTAGGCGTCGGGCTGCTCGTGCTGCCCATCGCGGTGCTGGTCCTGTCCCTGCCCACCTGGGCAGAACGCCAGAACATGGCCCGCCTGGCCGCCCAGGAAGCCGCGCGCACCCTTGCGCTGGCCAGCGACTGGGAATCGGGGACCGCCGCCGCCGCCGCAGTCGTCGGCGAGCTCGCTGCCAACCACGGGCTCGAGCCCGCCGCGGGCGCCGTGTCCTTCGACGGCTACCTGACGCGCGGCGGCGCGGTCACCGCCCACGTCACCGCGGCCTTCCCCACCACCGTGTTTCCCGGCATCGGCACTGTCGGCTCGTTTTCGTGGACCACCAGCCACACCGAGCACGTCGACAACTACCGGAGCTTCGGGTGACAACCCGCCTGCGCAGCAGCGACACCGGATCCATCACCGTGTGGATGTTGGGAGTGTGCGTCACCTTGCTATTTCTGGGCGGGATCAGCCTTGACCTGTGGCGCGTCCTATCCGAGCGGCACGCCCTGGCCGGCCTGGTGGACGCTGCCGCCATCGCCGGCGCCTCCGGCATCGACGAAGAGCACTTCCGGGCCACCGGGCAGCTACAACTGGCATCGGGCCGAGCGGAGGCACTGGCCGCCGCCAACCTCGCCGCGCAAGCCGATAAGCGGTCGCTTACCGCCTGGAACGCCACCGCCAGCACCGAGCAGATCACCGTCACCGCCGCCGGCGCCGTCGACTTCAGCCTACTCAAGGTGCTGCTGCCCGACGCCGGCCCCCTCGCCATCGAAGTCACCGGAACCGCAC
>DASZOD010000026.1:0-5931 GCA_035550935.1 Egibacteraceae bacterium
GCCGCAGCCCGCTGCCACGCCGTCGCCCCAGCCCGGTGCCACAGACTCGCCGCCGCCCGACGCCTCGGAGTCACCCCCGCCCAGGCCGGCGCCGTCGCCGGACCTGCCGCTGAAGCCGAGCGCACCCGCTCCGTGACCGCCGCGCAGCCTGGTAGGTGACAGATGGCCCGCTGTGCGGACATCGACGAAGCACGGCCGCGGATGGTGGGCGGTGCCGGTCGACGTCGGCGAGAGCGCGACGCGCCGCCGTTGAAGCCTTGGCGACAAATGTGTCGCGAAAGCTTCAATCCATGGTCCGGGCCCAGGGCTCCATGGCCTGGGTCCGGATCTGGGGCTAGTGCTTCTCGGCGTCGGCCCACGAGGGGCCGGTGGCGGTGTCGACCTCCAGGGGGACGGCGAGGTGGACCACGCCGCTCATCTCCTGCACCAGCAACTCCCGCAGGTCGTCCTCCTCCCCGGGGGCGGTCTCGCACACGAGCTCGTCGTGGACCTGCAGCAGCAGCTGGGACGACAGCCCGCGCTCGGCCATCCGCCGGTGGACCGCGACCATGGCCTTCTTGATGATGTCGGCGGCGGTGCCCTGGATGGGGGCGTTGAGGGCCATGCGCTCGGCCATCTCGCGGCGCTGGCGGTGGTCGCTGGTCAGGTCGGGCAGGTAGCGCCGACGCTCCAACAGCGTCGAGGTCCAGCCGTCCTTGCGGGCCTGCTCGACCACCCGCTGCAGGTAGTCGCGGACCCCCGGGAAGCGCGCGAAGTACGCGTCCATGAGCTCGCGGGCCTCGTCGGGGGGGATCCCCAGCTGCTGACCGAGCCCGAACGCGCTCAGCCCGTAGGCCAGGCCGTAGGTCATGCCCTTGATGCGGCTGCGCAGGCTGTTGTCGACCGCCGAGATCGGCAGGTCCCACACCAGCGCCGCGGTGGTCGCGTGGATGTCCTCGCCGCTGGTGAAGGCCTCCAGCAGCCCGGGGTCGCCCGACAGGTGCGCCATGACCCGCAGCTCGATCTGGGAGTAGTCGGCCACCAGCAGGCTCGTGTAGCCCTCGCCGGGCACGAACGCGCGGCGGATCTCGCGGCCGGTGATCGAGCGGATCGGGATGTTCTGGATGTTGGGGTGCTGCGAGCTCAGCCGTCCGGTGACCGCCACGGTCTGGTTGAACTCGGCGTGGATGCGCCCGGTGGCCGGGTCCACGAGCGGCGGCAGCGCGTCGACGTAGGTGTGCTTGAGCTTGGAGACCTCGCGGTACTCCAGCAGCGGGCCGACGATCGGGTGGGTGTCGACGATCCCGGTCAGCGCCGCGGCGTCGGTGGAGTAGCCGGTCTTGATGCGTTTGGTCTTGGGCAGCCCCAGCCGGTCGAACAGCACCACCTGCAGCTGCTTGGGCGAGTCCAGGTTGAACTCCTCGCCGGCCCAGCCGCAGATCTCGTCCCGCAGCGTGCGGATGCGGTCGGCCAGGGACTCGCCGATCTCGGCCAGCACGTCCAGGTCGACGGCGATGCCGGCGCGCTCCATGGCCGCCAGCACCGGCGCCAGGGGCAGCTCCAGGTCGGCCAGCAACCTGGTCTGGTCGCGCGCGGCCAGTTCGTCGCCGAGGACGTCGGTCAGCTGCAGGACCGCCTGCGCGGACAGGCAGGACCGGCGCCAGTCGTCCTCGACCGCCAGCGACAGCTGGCCGCCGGCAGGCTCGCCGGCGCTCTGCAGCTGCCTGTTGAGGTACTGCAACGCCAGCGCCTGCAGGTCGTAGCCGCGCTGCTGGGGCTGCACCAGGTAGGCGGCGAGCTCGGTGTCCATGCGCACGCCGGTCACCGGCCAGCCGCGGGACCCGGCGGCGTGCAGCAGCGTCTTGAGGTCGTGGACCAGCAGCGGCCGGTCGGGGTCGGCTAGCGCCTCGGCCAGCGCGGCCAGGTCCTCCGCGGCCAGGTCGTCCAGCCGGGCCGTCGCCGGGCGCGCGTCCTGGGCGGCGACCGCCACCGCGGTCCAGCGCGGCGACGGCGGCCGCGACGCGGTGGCGGCCAGCACGGCGACGGGGGTGCCGGGCGGCCGGGCGGCCAGCCAGCGCGCCAGCCCCCCCGGCCCCAGTTGGAGCGGCTCCGCGGTGAAGGCCTCGGCCGCCTGCTCGGCCTCGACGCTGAGCACCTGGTCGGACAGCCGGTCCCACAGGGCCCGAAACTCCAGCGTGCCGAACACCCGCCGCACCGCCTCGGTGTCGACCGGTCCCATGCGCAGCGCCTCGACCGCCACCGGCACCTGCAGGTCGCGGCGCAGCCGGGCGACGGCGAAGCCGTCCAGGACCGCCTGGCGGTGCTCGGCCAGCAACGCCGGCAGTTTCCTGCCACGGATCCTGTCGAGGTTGGCGAAGATGGTCTCCAGGTCGCCGAACTCGTTGAGCAGCCTGGCGGCGGTCTTCTCCCCCACCCCGGGCACGCCCGGGATGTTGTCGCTGGGGTCGCCGCGCAGCGCCGCCAGCTCGCAGTAGCGCTCGGGCGGGATGCCGTAACGGTCCTGCACCGCCTTGGCGTCCATGAGCACGGTGTCGCTGATGCCCCGGCGGGTGTAGAGCACCTGGGTGTGTTCGTCGACGAGCTGGAAGACGTCGCGGTCGCCGGAGACGATCAGGGTGTCCATGCCGGCGGCGTCGGCGAGGGTGGCGTAGGTGGCGATGAGGTCGTCGGCCTCGGTGGCGGGCGCGGCCACCTGGGGGATGGCCAGCGCGTCCAGGACCTCGAAGATGAGGGGCAGCTGAGAGCGGAACTCGTCGGGGGTCTCCGCGCGGGTGGCCTTGTAGTCGGGCAGGATGGCCAGCCGGGCCGCCGGACGGCCCTGGTCGAATACCACCGCGATGCCGTCGGGGCGGTGCTCGGCGAGCAGCTTGATGAGCATGCTCGTGAAGCCGTAGACGGCGTTGGTCAGCTGCCCGGTGGTCGTGCGCAGGTCGTCGGGCAGCGCGAAGAAGGCCCGGTAGGCCAGGCTGTGGCCGTCCAGGAGCGCGAGCAGGGCTCGGCCGTCGCGCCCGGGCCGCGGGGGCTGCGCAGCTGCCAGCGGGCGGTCCTTTCTCGTCGTGGACCCAAAGCCTACCGATCCCCGCCCACCGGCGATCGCTGCGCCGGCTGGCGACGGCCCCAGGGCCCCGCCGGTGAGCGGTCACAGCCGGGTCGGAGGCTGACGGAGAGAACTGCTTCGGTCACGCAAGGCGACGAAAAGGCATCTCTCCTATCGCCTTCGTAGGCTAGGCTGTCCCTGCAGGCCCCCCCGGGATCGCCGTTCGGGGAGCCTGCCGCGTCCGACCCGACGAGCAGGACGTGCCGGCACGGCGCTCAGGCGGTCGCCGGCATGCCCGGGCCCTGACAGAGGAGACGCACATGCTCGGCACGAACTGGTCGCGCCACCTTGGGCTGCTGGCAGCACTCGGCGTCCTCGCCACCGCCTGCGCCCAGCAGCCGGAGGCCCCCCAACCTCCCCCGCAGGTGGAGACGGAGCCGCCGCGGTCGCCGGCCGAGGACGGAGGCGACGGGGTGCTCAAGCTCGGCTACGTCCTGCCCGAGACCGGCGAGCTGGCCTTTCTGGGGCCGCCGATGGTCCAGGCCTCCAGGTACGCGATCCAGCAGATCAACGACGCCGGGGGAGTGCTCGGCGAGCCCGTCCCTGACATCGTCGGCGGCGACGAGGCCGGCAACGAGCAGGTCGCGAACCAGGCGGCTGACCGGCTGCTGGCCGAGGACGTGGACGCCATCATCGGCGCCGCGGCGTCGGCCATGACGCTGGCGATCATCGACAAGGTGACCGGCGCGGGCGTCGTCATGTGCTCAGGCTCCAATACCGCGCCCACGCTGACCGACTACGACGACGACGGGTTCTACTTCCGCACCGCCCCCACCGACCGGCTGCAGGCCCCGGTTCTGGCCGACACGATCGTCGGTGACGGCCACGCCAACGTCGCGGTCGTGGCCCGCGCCGACGAGTACGGCCAGAGCCTGGCCGACGTCACCGCCGAGGCGCTGGAGGAGTCCGGCGCCACGGTAGCCCTCAGTACCACATACGCTCCGGACACCACCGACTTCAACGCGACCGTCCAGCAGCTCGCCGGCGCCAACCCCGACGCCGTGGTGGTCATCGCCTTCGAGGAGGGGGCCCAGCTGATCCGCACCATGATCGAGCGCGGCCTGGGGCCCGACCGGGTCGGCGTTTACGGCACCGACGGGCTGCGCAGTGAGGAGCTGCCCAACACCGTCGCGCCCGGCAACCCGGGGGCGCTGGCGGACATGAAGGGCACCGCTCCCGCGCCGGCCGAGGGCGATCCCGGCTTCCTCGACGCGCTGAGGGACTTCGCGCCGGACCTGCAGGAGACGACCTTCGCCGGGCAGAGCTACGACTGCGTGAACATCGTCGCGCTGGCCGCCGAGCAGGCCGGCACGGACGACCCGTCGGTGTTCAAGGACGAGGTCGTTGAGGTCACGAAGGACGGCACCGCGTGCACCTCCTTCGAGGAGTGCAAGCGGCTGCTCGCCGACGGCGAGGACATCGACTACAACGGGGCCAGCGGGCCCCTGGACTTCGTCGACGCCGGCGAGCCGGCCAGCGGTACCTACGAGGTCTGGACCTACAACGAGCAGGGCCAGCTGCAGACGCTCGACACCGTGGAGTCGAGGCTGCCCGAGGCCGAGGCCTAGGCGCGGGCGACCGCGTCGTCGCCGGGGTCCGGGCCGCCGGACCCCCGGTCGCTCTGCCGCCGCGCCCTTCACTCGACCTGGGCCAGAGTCCCCAGGTACAGGTCGACGACCCTGGGGTCGTTCAGCAGCTCGCCGCCGGGCCCGCTGTAGGCGATGCGGCCCTGGTCCAGGACATAGCCGCGGTCGCAGATCTGCAGGCAGCGCCGGGCGTTCTGCTCGACCATGACGATCGACACGCCGGCCTCGTTGATGTGGCCGACGCGCGCGAACACCTGGTCGACGTTGGCCGGGGACAGCCCCGCCGACAGCTCGTCGAGGAACAGCACGGCGGGGTCCATCATGAGGGCCCGACCGATCGCCAGCATCTGGCGCTCCCCCCCCGACAGCGACCCGGCCTTCTGCCGGCGGCGCTGCGCGAGCAGGGGGAACAGGTCGGCGACCAGCGCGAAACGCTGTCCGAAGGCCTTGGGCCGCAGGTACACCCCCATCTCGAGGTTCTCCTCGACCGTCAGCGTCCGGAAGACGTTGTCAGTCTGGGGCACGTATCCCACGCCCTTGGAGACGAGTTGGTGGGCCCGCAGCCCGGTGATGTCCTCGCCGCGCAGGCGGACCTGGCCGCTGCTGACCGCGACGAGGCCGATCATCGCCTTGACCAGCGTGGACTTGCCCGCGCCGTTGGGGCCGATGACGCCGACCAGCTCGCCCTCGGCGAGTTCCAGGCTGCAGCCGTCGAGCACGTTGACGCCTGGCAGGTAGCCGGCGACCAGCGAGTCGGCGACGAGCAGCGCCTGGTCGTCGTGCTGGGCGCTCATCGCTGGTCCTGCCCGGACGAGGGCTCGTCGTGGTGGGCCCCCAGGTAGGCGTCGATCACCGCGGGGTTCGTGCCGATCTGCCGCGGCGGGCCTTCGGCGATGATGCGGCCTTGGGCCATGCACACCACCCAGTCGCTGATGCCCATGACGACGTCCATGTCGTGCTCGACGAAGACGACGGTCATGCCCAGGTCGCGCAGGGCGGTGATGTGGCCCAGCAGCGACTGGGTCAGCGCTGGGTTCACCCCGGCGGTCGGCTCGTCGAGCATCACCAGGGCGGGCTCCACCATGAGGGCACGGGCCAGCTCCAGCAGCTTGCGCTGGCCGCCCGACAGGGTGCCGGCGAACTCGTCGCGCATGCGGCGCAGCTGGAAGCGTTCGAGCAGCTCCTCGGCGCGCCGCTCGACGTCGGGTTCCTGCCCCCGCCACCCGGCCGGCACCAGCGCGGCGAGGA
>DASZOD010000027.1:0-6127 GCA_035550935.1 Egibacteraceae bacterium
GGGCTGGGCCACCACGACCCGTTCGCCGGCCCGCAGCCGCCTCGACTTGGCGACCGTGACCCCGTCGACGGTCACCTGCCCTCGGGCTACACGGTCCTGCACCCGGGCCCGGGGTTCGCCCAGCCAGCCCGACAGGACGACGTCGAGGCGCATGGCGTCCTCGGCCCGGCCCACGACACGTTCGCAGAGCGCTGCCCGCCCAGCCATGGGCCCGCGCTGCTCTCCTACTGGGCCCGGCGCGGCTCGGCGCCCTTCACGCGCGTCGTGTCCCGGGCGGCTTCGGCGGCGCGCTCCCGGCGGTCGGCCACCGTGGCCAGCACAGCGATCATGGCCGCGCCGACGACGATGCCGACGTCGGCGACGTTGAACACCGGCCACCAGCGCAGGTCGAAGAAGTCGATGACGTGGCCGGTGCCGAATCCTGGGCTGCGCAGCAGGCGGTCCAGCACGTTGCCCAGAGCCCCGCCGGTGATGAGCCCGTAGGCCAGCGCCAGAGACAGGCGGTCGGTGCGCGGCAGGGCGCGGACCACGAGAACGACCACCACCGCCGCGACGACGACGAACAGACCTGGGAGGCCCGGGAAGCCGAACGCCCCGCCCGGGTTGCGGATGAGGCGCAACTGAGCCCAGCCCAGGTCGACGACCCGTCCCGCCGACAGGACCTCGACTGCCAGCACCTTCGTCGCCTGGTCCAGGAGCACCCAGATCAGCGCCACCAGGCCCGCCACGACGTGCACGAGCGGCAGTCGAACCTCCACCCGCACCAGGCTGCCCGCGGGCGCGGGCGCAGGCGCGGGTGCGGGCGGGTCCGCCGCCTGGACGCTCATCGCGTGCGCTCGGCGGTGCGCTGGCACTCCAGGCACAGCAGTGCCTGCGGCAGCGCCTCCAGCCGGTCAGGGTCGATCAGCCGGCCGCACGAACGGCAGGACCCGTACGTGCCCGCTTCCATGCGCGTCAGCGCCAGGTCGATCTGGCCCAGCAGGGTGCGGGCGTTGTGCGCCAGCGAGATCGTGCGCTCCCGCTCGAACGTCGTGGTGCCGGTGAAGGCGTCGTCGTCGGAGCGGGGCTCCCGCCACGAGTCGTCGCGGAAGTCGGCCTCCAGCTCGTCGATCTGGGTGACCAGCTGGTCGCGCTCGAGCTCCAACTGCCTGCGAAGCGCCGCGAGTCGGCGCTTGGACAGGCTACGCCCGCCGGCCGCAGGCTGGGCCGGGCCGCCGGGGTCGCGCGTCCTCTCGGCCATCGTGCGCGCGAGTGTAGCGGCGCGGCCGGCCGCGCGCTGGCCGCATCTGCGGCGGCGCTACTATCCGGGACCCGAGGGCTACGCCGCCGGCCCGACACCCGGGACCGGTCGCGGCGGGCGTCCTGACATGCCGCACCTGGAGGAGCCGTGGGGTTCAAACCCGTCGACCAGCACCCCGACTTCCCCGCGCTGGAACGCCGGGTGCTCGCGCGCTGGCGCGAGCGCGAGGTCTTCACCCGGTCGCTGGCGGCCCGCGCCGACGGCCCCCTGTTCCGCTTCTTCGAGGGCCCGCCCACCGCCAACGGCCGACCCGGCGTCCACCACGTCGAGGCCCGGGTGTTCAAGGACCTGTTCCCCCGCTTCCGGACGATGAAGGGCGATCGTGCCCCCCGCAAGGGCGGTTGGGACTGCCACGGCATCCCCGTGGAGCTGGAAGTGGAGCGCGAGCTGGGGTTCACGCGCAAAGGTCAGATCGAGGAGTTCGGGGTCGCCCGGTTCAACGCCCGGTGCCGCGAGTCGGTCACCCGCTACGTCGACGACTGGGAGCGCCTGACCGAGCGCATCGGCTTCTGGATCGACACCTCGGACGCGTACTGGACGATGTCGGAGACCTACGTCGACAGTGTCTGGTGGTCGCTGAAGCAGCTGTGGGACGACGGCCTGGTCTACGAGGACCACAAGGTGGTCCCCTACTGCCCCCGCTGCGGCACCGCCTTGAGCGACCACGAGGTCGCACAGGGCTACGCCGAGACCGTGGACCCATCGGTGTACGTGCGGCTGCCGGTGACCGAGGGGCCGCTCGCCGAGCAGGGCGCCTCGCTGCTGGTGTGGACGACCACCCCGTGGACGCTGATTTCCCACACCGCGGTCGCCGTCGGCCCCGACATCGACTACGTGCTGGCCCGCGCCGCCGGCGACGACTACCCGGTCGTGGTGGCCGCCGACCTGGTCGGCGCGGCCCTGGGCGAGGACGCCGCCGTCCTGCGCGACCTGAGCGTGGACGAGCTGCGCGGTCTGCACTACCGACCGCCCTTCACGTTGGTGGAGCCCGAGCCGGCCCTCGGCGCCGAGGCGGTCGACTGGCACTACGTCATCGTCGCCGACTTCGTCACGACCGCGGAGGGCACCGGGCTGGTGCACCTCGCGCCGGCCTTCGGCGAAGACGATCTGCGGGCGGCCCGGGCCCACGGGTTGCCAGTGGTCAACCCCGTCGACGCCGAGGGCAACTTCGACGCCCGCGTCGGCGCCTTCGCCGGCCGCTTCGTCAAGGCCGCCGACCCCGCCATCGTCGAGGACCTGCGCGCCCGCGGGCTGCTGCTCGCCGCCGGGGATTACCGCCACACCTATCCGTTCTGCTGGCGCTGCGGCACCCCGCTGCTGTACTACGCCAAGCCCTCCTGGTACATCGCGACCACCCGCCTGCGCGATCGGCTCCTGGCCGAGAACGCCCGGGTGGACTGGCACCCCGGGCACATCCGCGACGGGCGCTACGGCGACTGGCTGGCCCACAACGTCGACTGGGCGCTGTCGAGGGAGCGCTACTGGGGCACGCCGCTGCCGCTGTGGCGCTGTGAGGACTGCGGCACGGTGACCGCGGTCGGCTCCCGCGCCCAGCTGGGGGAGCTGGCCGGTCGGGACCTGTCCGCGCTGGACCCGCACCGGCCCTTCGTAGACGAGATCGGCTTCGCCTGCCCGGCCTGCGCCGGCAGCGCCAGGCGGGTGCCGGAGGTGATCGACGCCTGGTACGACTCGGGGGCGATGCCGTTCGCCCAGTTCGGCTATCCCCACCTGGCCGGCAGCGTCGAACAGTTCGAGGCCTACTTCCCGGCCGACTTCATCGCCGAGGGCATCGACCAGACCAGAGGTTGGTTCTACTCGCTCATGGCGGTGTCGACCCTGCTGTTCGACCGCAACAGCTACCGCAGCGTGCTGTGCCTGGGCCACATCGTCGACGCCGAGGGCAGGAAGATGTCCAAGTCCCTGGGCAACGTGCTGGACCCGTGGGACCTGATCGACTCGCGTGGAGCCGACGCCCTGCGCTGGCTGCTGTTGACCGACGGGTCGCCGTGGACGGCCCGCCGGGTGGGCAGCGAGCCGCTGGACGAGGTCGTGCGCCAGTTCCTGCTGACCCTGTGGAACACCTACTACTTCTTCGTCACCTACGCGCGCATCGACGGCTGGACCCCCGAAGGCACGCAGGCGCCCCCGTTGGGCGAGCGCCCGGTGATGGACCGCTGGGTCCTCGCCGAGCTCGCCGACACCGTGCGGGTCGTCGACCAGTCCCTGGAGGGGTACGACACCGCCACCGCCGGCAGGCGCCTCGCCGGCTTCGTCGACGACCTGTCCAACTGGTACGTGCGGCGCAGCCGGTCGCGCTTCTGGGCGCCCGCCGCGGGGATGGCGCAGGCGCCCGCCGGCGGTGACAAGGACGCGGCCTTCGCCACCCTGCACGAGTGCCTGGTGACCCTGTCGGCGCTGCTGGCGCCGTTCGTGCCGTTCCTCGCCGACGAGCTGTACGACAATCTCGTCGCCGCCGTGGACCGGGGCGCGCCCGACAGCGTGCACCTGCTGGACTTCCCCGCGCCCGACCCGGACGCGGCCGCCGACGACCTGCGGACGGCCATGGGCGCCGCCCGGCGGATCGTCGAGCTCGGACGGCGGGCCCGCAGCGAGGCCAGGGTCCCGGTCCGCCAACCCCTGCGCGCCGCACTGGTCACCCTGCCCACGGCCGACCAGGCGCGGTGGGGGGAGGTGGCCGCGGTGGTCGCCGCCGAACTCAACGTGAGGGCTTTGGAGCTACCCGACAGCACCGGCGGGCTGGTGACCGTCGTGCTGAAGCCGAACTACCGGGCGCTGGGCCCGGCGTTCGGAGCCCGCACCCCTGCGGTGGCCCGGGCCATCGAAGCTGCCGACGCCGAGCGGGTCGCGGCCGCGCTGGAGGCCGACGGCAGCGCCCCCGTCGACGTCGCCGGGGAGCCGGTGCGCGTCACCGCCGACCAGGTACAGGTGCTGGAGGAGCCCCGCAGCGGCTGGCAGGTGGTCGCCGACGGTCCATACAGCGTCGCCTTGGACCTCGCGGTCGACGCGGCCCTGCGCCGGGAGGGCCTGGCCCGCGAGCTGGTCCGGACCGTCAACGAGCTGCGCAAGCGCCTGGGTTTCGCGCTGGACGACCGGGTGCGCGTGGAACTGGAGGTCGACGGCGAGCTGGCCGCCACGGTCGACGAGCACGCCGAGACCATCGCCGCCGAGGTCCTGGCCGTCGAGCTGCGCCGAGGCGCCGCCGTCGACGGCGAGTCCGTGGAGGTCGGCGGCCAAGACCTGCGGGTGCGGCTGGAGCGGGTGTGAGCGCCCCCGCACGCGGGGGCCTGCTGGCCGGCACCGTCCTTGCCGCCGCCGGCGTGGTCGCCTGGCGCCGCCGGCAGGCCGCGGCCCGGTCCCGTCCCAACTTCACCGGCGCCCCCGTGCCGCTCGAGTCGCGGGCCCGGCGGGCCTCCGGCGTGGGCAGCGCCACCCGGGTGCTGAGCCCCCCGTGGGAGCCTCGGGCGCTGGCCGCGCTGGCGGAATGGGAACCCACGCCGCCGCAGGGCCGGGTGGGACGGGCGGTCGCCTACCTGTGGGCGTCGCCGGTGACCGCGGTGGGGCTCGTCGCCGGACTGGCCGCCGGGGTCGCCCCGGTGCGCCGCGGTGGGGTGTTCGTGTTCGCCAACGCCGGGGGGATCACCGGGGCGGTGCTGCGTGGCTGCGGCTTCGACGCCGGCGCCTTCGGCCACGTCGTCGTGGCCGCCGGCCACCCCGACGACGAGCTCATGGCCCACGAGCGCGCCCACGGCCGCCAGGCGGAACGGCTCGGTCCGCTCATGGGGCCGGTGTACCTGGGGCTGCTGGCGGTCTACGGCTACGCGCGGCATCCGCTGGAGCGGGCCGCGCGGCGGGCCGTGCGGTACGCGGCCGGGGCACCGCCGTAACGGCGCCTACCGCAGGCTGCGCTGGATGCGCCGGGCGAGCATCTCGGAGATGCCGGGCACCGCCACCAGCTCCGCGGTGCTGGCCGCCCGCAGACGATCCAGGCTGCCGAAGCGCTCGGCCAGGTCGCCGATCCTGGCCGGACCCAGCCCGCTGACGTCCGACAGCGCCGCAGCGAACTCGGCCCTCTGGGAGGCGCCCGCCGCGGCTCTCTTCGCGGCGGCCTTCCTCGCGCTCACGCGCTTGGCGGGGGCCTGCCTCGCGGCCGCCTTCTTCACGGCCGGTGCCCTGGTCGTCTTGCGCCCGGCGGGCCTGGCGCTCGCCGGCTCGGGAGCCGCTGCCGGTTCTTGGCGCGCCAGGGCCGTACCGATGCGCCGGGCGAGCGTCTCGGAGATGCCCGGGACGGCCACCAGGTCCGCGGTGCTGGCCGCCCGCAGGCGCTCCAGGCTGCCGAAGCGCTGAGCCAGGTCGCCGATCTTGGCCGGCCCCAGCCCGCTGACGCCCGACAGCGCCTGGACGAACGCGGCGGCCTCGTCGGGCGGGGCGGCGGCCACCTTGGCCGGGGGCCGTCTGGCCGCCTTGCGGGGCGTCGGCTCGGCGATCGGCTCGGCCGACACCGCCGCCTCGTCCACGTCAGGTTGCCCCGCGGCCGCGCTTTCGGCAGCGAGCGGCGGCTCAGCGGCGGGGGTCGGCTCGGCGGGGGCGGCGGCCTTCTTGGCCCTCTTGCCCGGCCGCTTCCTGGTGGCCTTCTTGGCCGCTGTCTTCCGCCCACGGCGGGCCGGGACGGGAGCCGCCGCCTCGACGCCTTCGGGAGCCTGCCCCGACGGCTTGGGCACCACCACGTCGGGTTCGGCTGCCTCGGGGCCCGCGCCGGCGAGCGCCAGGCCCGCCGGGCGCAAGACGACCAGGGCACCGGCCGTGAAG
>DASZOD010000028.1:0-1678 GCA_035550935.1 Egibacteraceae bacterium
GAAGCATCTCGAGCCACGCCGAGGCGTGGCCGTCGGACCGCCACCGGTTGGTCGCCGAGCCCACCGGGGGATGCTCCCAGCACCGGCCGCGGCCGGGCAACCGAGTTCGTGGTTGGGCGGCGAAGCAGCTCAGCGCCCGAAGCGGCGTTCCCGGCGGGCGTAGTCGCGGAGGGCGCGCAGGAAGTCGACGCGGCGGAAGGCGGGCCAGTACGGGTCGACGAAGGCGTACTCGGCGTATGCCGCCTGCCAGAGGAGGAACCCGGAAAGGCGGCCCTCGCCGCTGGTGCGTATCACCAGGTCGGGGTCGGGGAGATCCGCCCTGTAGAGGTGGGCGGCCACCGACGCGGCGTCGACCCGGTCGGCCAGCGCCTCCGCAGGCGTGCCCTCCTCCACCAGCTCGGTGACCAGCGAGCGGCACGCGTCCACGATCTCCTGGCGGCCGCCGTAGCCCATGGCGATGGTGACCTGCCACTCCCCGCCGGGAGCGCGCTGCTCCGCCTCCTTGGCCGCGGTGACGAGCGGCGCCGGGAGCACGTCGAGGCTGCCGATGACCCGCAGGGCGAAGCCGAGCCGGGCGGCGTGGCCGGGCATGCGCCCGAACAGGTCGACGAGCACGTCGAGGTACGGGTCGAGCTCCTCGGGCGGCCGTTCGAGGTTCTCGGTCGAGAGCACCCAGGCGGTGACCGCAGGGATCCGCAGCTCGCGGGTCCACGTGAGGAACTCCTCGAACTTCTGCATGCCGCTGCGGTAGCTGTCGGCGTAGTCGGCCATCCCGGCGGCCCGGGCGAACCGGCGGTGCCCGTCGAGGATGATCCCCACGTGGCCGGGGCGCCGGGCGGGGTCGATGCCGGCGGCCAGGTGGCGCTCGTAGAGCCGGTAGAGCGGCCGGGACCACGACCGGTCCATCAGCCCGTCCTGCAGACCGTCTGCCCGTAGACCTGGAGGCGCTGCGTGGCGGCCTGCACGTCAGGAGCCTGGAACTTCTGCAGCGACTCGGGGGGGACCTTGCCGAGGTCGTAGCCCGCCCGCTGCAGGCCGGCCAGGTAGTCGGCGGCGGCCGCGGCCAGGAGCGTCACGTCGTTCTTGATCTCGGCGGGCGCCACGGCGACCGCCTGCTGGATGGCCGTCCCCAGCTCGGTTGCGAACTGTCGCACCTGGGCGGGCGTGCTGTTGGCCCGGCTGAGGCCGGAGAGCCGGTCGCTGTAGGTGTTCACCAGCCCGCAGAACTCGGCGCTCCCGCTGCCGGAGAACGTCGGCGCGGTGGTGGGTGCGGCCGTCGGCGTGGTGGGCGACGCGCTGTCGTCGGAGTCGTCTCCGCCACAGGCGCCGAGGACGAGCGCGGTGAGCACCACGACGGCGATCCCGATCGGCAGCCTGCGCAATCCGCTCTCCTCCTAAAGGGGTCCTTCTATCGCGGTTAAGCCGAGGCTAACCGGCCGGTGACCAGCTTCAGACGGCCTCTCGGGGGGTCGATGACTTACCCGATCCGCAGGTGCGGTCTCTTCTCGTGGCAAGGGGCGTGGTCCGGTGTTCGAGAGCACGAAGCGCAACGTCGCACTCATCAGCGCAGGGGCAGGGCTCACCTTCTGCCTGGCGACGGGCGCGGCTGCAGGCGTCGTCCCCATGGCCGGCAGCTCCTCCGATCCCTCGGGCTCGACCGGGGTCGCCATCGAGGTGG
>DASZOD010000029.1:0-3858 GCA_035550935.1 Egibacteraceae bacterium
CCCCCGGCAGGTCCCCTCCAGGGCCCGCCGCGGTGGTGGCAACTCGGAGGGTGAGACCACAACCCGAGGGGGTATGCAACCGCAAGACGCCAAACCGAGGGGGCACGACATGGCACAACCCAAGCAGGACCTGGTGCAGACCGCACGGGCCATGGTCGCCGACGGCCGGGGGATCCTGGCCGCCGACGAGAGCAGCAGCACGATGTCCAAGCGCCTGAAGTCGGTCGGTATCCCCTCCGACATCGAAACGCGCCGCGTCTACCGGCAGCTGCTGTTCACCACGCCAGGCCTGGGCGAGTTCATCAGCGGGGCGATCCTGTTCGACGAGACCATCCGCCAGGCCGCCGACGACGGCACCCCCTTCCCGACCGTGCTCGAGAAGCAGGGGATCATGCCCGGCATCAAGGTCGACACCGGCGCGAAGTCGCTGCCCGGCTCCTCCGGGGAGAAGGTCACCGAGGGACTGGACTGGCTGGGCGACCGCCTGCCCGAGTACGTCTCGATGGGAGCGCGGTTCGCGAAGTGGCGCGCCGTGATCCAGATCGGCGACGGCATCCCGACCACCAAGTGCATCCACGCGAACGCGCACGCCATGGCGCGCTACGCCGCACACTGCCAGGAGGCCGGCCTGGTGCCCATCGTCGAGCCGGAGGTCCTCGTCGACGGCGACCACACGATCGAGCGCTGCGCCGAGGTGAGCGAGGTCACGCTGCGCCACCACTTCGACGAGCTCGCCACCCAGGGCGTGGTCCTGGAGGCGATGGTGCTGAAGCCGAACATGGTCATGCCGGGCACGGACTGCCCGCAGCAGGCCAGCGTGGAAGAGGTCGCCGAGACGACGGTGCGCACCATGCAGCGGGTCGTGCCCGCGGCGGTGCCCGGCATCGTGTTCCTGTCTGGCGGCCAGGACGCCTACCGGGCGACCGAGCACCTCAACGCGATGAACCGGCTCGGGCCGCACCCGTGGAGCCTGAGCTTCTCCTACGCGCGGGCGCTGCAGGGTCCGACGATGAACGCCTGGCAGGGCGAGCCCGACAACGCGGCCGAGGCGCAGAAGGTGCTGGCGCACCGCGCTCGCTGCAACGGCGCCGCCACGACCGGTGACTACACCGAGGATATGGAGAAGGAGTACGCGGGCACCTAGCGCCTGCGACCGGATGACGCAAGCCCCTTGCCAGGCGCTTCGGCCGTGGCAAGGAGGACAGGCCTCAAACCGGATACGGCCGGGCGGGCGTAGCCTGCCCGTCTCATCCCCCGGGATCCCGCGTCAGGGGGAAGGCTACGAGGTCGACCGTCCCTAGAGTCCGGTAGCCGTTGACGCCGTCGCCCGGACCGGCCCGGTCGGGGAACGTCGGCCAACGGGGTGTCGGATGCCGACGGCTCGGGAAACTGGTGTCGTATCACCGGGGCTCGGGAAACTACCGCCATGACGGCGCAGACAGCTGGGGAGGAGCGCGTGGACAGCCGGACGGACTGGCATGCCAAGATCGTGCCCTCGGTCCTGCCCGCGGACTTCGCGCGGCTCGGGGAGGGGGTGCAACTCCTCGAGAAGGCCGGCGTCGACCGGATCCAGTGGGACGTCATGGACGGCCATTTCGTGCCGAACCTCACGTTCGGCCCGGACATCATCGCTGCGGCGCGCAACGAGGTCTCGGTGGGCTTCGAGGCTCACCTCATGGTCTCCAACCCCGACGCGCTGCTGTCGCGTTACGTCGAGGCCGGATGCGAGATCGTCATCGTCCACGCGGAGACCACTCCGCACCTGCACCGCACGCTCGGCAGCATCGCCGACCTGGGCGCGCGGCCGGCGGTCGCGCTCAATCCCTCAACCCCGCTCGACATGGTCGCCCACGTCGTGGACCTCATTGACCTCCTCCTGGTCATGACCGTCAACCCCGGCTTCGGCGGGCAGGACTACCTGACGAGCATGGAGCCGAAGATCGCCGCCGCCCGCGAGCTCATCGACGGCAGCGGTCGCCCGATCGAACTCGAGGTCGACGGCGGGGTCAGCCCGTCCACGATCGCCGGCGCAGCCCGCGCCGGCGCTGAGGTGTTCTGCGCGGGCAGCGCCGTGTGGGGACACGAGGGCGGACCCGAGCGGGCGGTCAAGGAGCTGCGCGCGAAGGCAGAAGGAGCACGCCGATGAGCACGGCCACCACCGCAGACACCACGGCCGCCGACCTGGCTCCGGCCGCGGACGACATCGACGGTCGGGTGATCACCACCCTGCGGCTGCTGGCCGCCGACGCGGTGGAGAACGCCGGGTCCGGCCACGCCGGGCTGCCCATGGGCATGGCCCCGGCGGCCTGGGTGCTGTGGTCGCGGTTCCTGCGCCACGACCCCTCGCAGCACCGCTGGCCCGACCGCGACCGCTTCGTGCTGTCGGCCGGCCACGGCAGCATGCTGCTGTACGGTCTGCTGCACCTGTTCGGCTACGACCTGTCGCTGGACGACATCCGCCAGTTCCGACAGTGGGGGTCGCGCACGCCCGGACACCCCGAGTACGGCCACACGCCTGGGGTGGAGACGACCACCGGGCCGCTGGGCCAGGGCATCTGCAACGCGGTCGGCATGGCCCTGGCCGAGCGCATGCTGGCGGCCCGCTACAACGTCGAGGGCGAGGAGCCCATCGTCGACCACCGCACGTTCGCGCTGTGCTCGGACGGCGACCTCATGGAGGGCGCCAGCCACGAGGCCGGCTCCTTGGCCGGCCATCTGGGCCTGGGACGCCTGATCGTGCTGTACGACGACAACGCCAGCACCATCGACGGGCCCACCGAGCTGACCTACAGCGACGACGCCTGCGCGCGCTTCGACGCCTATGGCTGGCACACCCAGTCGATCGACGACGGCAACGACCGCGACGCCATCGACGCCGCGATCCGGGCCGCCATCGCCGAGGAGGAGCGACCCAGCCTCATCCGGGTGCCCACCCTGATCGGCTACGGCGCCCCCGAGGTGGAAGGCAGCCACGAGGCGCACGACGGCGCGCTCGGCGGAGACCAGCTGCGGCGCACCAAGGAGCGCTTCGGCTGGCCGCCCGACGAGATGTTCGTCGTCCCCGAGGACGTCCGTGCCCGCTGCGCGGAGCTGGCCAAGGAGTGCCGGCAGCAGCGGGACCGCTGGGAGGAGCGCTTCAATTCCTGGGCGGCCGCCCACGCCGAGCTGGCCGCGCTGTGGCGCCGCACCAGCGAGGGCCGGCTGCCCGCAGAGCTGGACGACGCCTGGCCGACGGAGTTCGACCCCGACCAGAAGCAGGCGACGCGGGACGCCTCGGGCGCCACGCTGGCCGCGATCGGCAAGGTCCTGCCCGAACTGGTGGGAGGGTCGGGCGACCTGGCCGACTCCACCCGGGTCGCCAAGCACCCCGGCGGCGACGTCAGGCGCGGCGACTACCTGGGACCCCAGATCCACTTCGGCGTCCGCGAGCACGTCATGGCCGGAGCGCTCAGCGGCCTCGCCCTGCACGGCGGGCTGCGCCCGTACGGCAGCACGTTCATGGTCTTCTCCGACTACGCCCGCCCGGCCATCCGCATCGCCGCGATCATGGGCGCCCCGGTCATCTACGTCTTCACCCACGACTCCATCGGGGTCGGCGAGGACGGCCCGCCCCACCAGCCCATCGAGCACCTGGCCGCCCTGCGCGCCATCCCCAACCTCGAGCTCCTGCGCCCCGCCAACCCCTACGAGACCGTCGACGCCTGGCGCATCGCGCTGGAACGCACCGACGGCCCGACCGCCCTGGCCCTGTCACGCCAGAAGGTGCCGGTGCTCAGCCCACCGCCGCCAGGCGCCATCGCCCGCGACGGCGCCTGGGTCATCCGCGACACCGACGGCGAGCCCGACATCGTCCTGGTC
>DASZOD010000030.1:0-6191 GCA_035550935.1 Egibacteraceae bacterium
GGGCGTGCCCGGCGCCGGCTGCGGCAGCGCCGCGCCGGCCGGGCGGCGCCAGATCGCCCCCAGCCAGGACGCCGCCAGCAGGATGGGCGCCACCCACACCCCAAGGGCGCGGACCGGCGGCTGGCGCAGCCAGGTCACCAGGTGGCCCAGGTGGGGCACCACCAGCCGGGCGGTCCAGGCCGGTTCGCCGCTGATCCGCGCCAACCAGGGGTCGGCGACGGCGTTGGTGTCGCCCCGGGTGCGTACCAGCGGCTGGGGGCCGGCCTCGAGGATCTCCACCACCCGGTGGGTGACCACCCGGTGGTCGTCCACCGGGATGTGGTAGGTCAGGACCTGGCCGACCCGCAGCTCTTCCAGCGGCTGGGGCGTGACCACCACCACCGAGCCGGCGGGGATCGCCGGGGCCATGCTGCCCGACAGGACCGTCAGGGTCCGGTAACGGCCGCTGCGCGGCCCGACCCCCAGCGCCACCAGCAGTCCCAGCGACACCACCAGCAGGGCGCGCAGCGCGACGCCGCCGATTGCGAAGGCGGCGGCGGATCTGTGGCGCATGGAAGCCTCCCGGCTGAGGGCCGGCGGCGGCTAGGCGCCGTCGGGGGATGGGGCTGGTTGGGCGGCGGCTACTTGCTGGTCGCGGCGCGCTGGGTGCCGGTGAAGGTGTACTGGACGGTGGAGGTCTTGCCCTGGAAGGTGTTGTCGGCCGTGGCCGGCAGCGTCAGCGTCACCCGCAGGCTGTCGTTGGCGCCCGCCGTGGTGGCCGACAGCCCCGACAGGGCCAGGTTGCTGCCGATGACCGCCCGCGAGGCCAGCACCGTGGTGGGCCCGCCGAGGTCGGCGCAGGTGTACGTGTAGGGGGTGGTCAAGCTCTCGACCCAGCCGGCCACGCACTTGTCGATGACCATCTGCAGGCCGTTGGTGGCGTCGGTGTCCAGCAGCGAGCTGGTGGTGGCCGCGGTGGTCAGCTTGATGTCGGCCAGGTTCAGCGAGCCGCTGTTGCTGAGCTTGACGTGACGCTGGATGGTGTCGCCGGGGGCCACGTCCGACGCCCCGATGGTCAGGCGGTTGTCGGCGCCGCCCGCGGTGCCCAGCGCGATCGTGACCGTCCCGCTCGACACCGGCTGCGACGCCGAGGTGCTGCTGCTGAAGGTCGCGTACGTGCCCAGGCCGGCGATGCTGGCCGCGGCGGCCATCGCGGCGACCGACAGCAGCACCTTGCGGCTGCGTGAGGCGCCCTGTGCGACCGGCGTGGATGAGCCCATGTCCCGTCCTCCCTGAGGGGGGGAATCCGTCGTCCCCGCTTGGGGGGGATTTCGGGCACGCGGCACGGGACTTGAGACAGGTGGGCACAAGATGGGCCCGGCGGGCTAGCGACGGGTAGTGAACAGGAGCTACCCGCTGTTACTTTTCCGGTCTCAGCCGGGCAGCTGCCCCTCGACGCTGCGCACGGCTGCCTCGAACGAGGCGACGAACTTCTCGACGCCTTCGGCCTCCAGCTCCTTGGTGACCTGGTCCAGGTCGACGCCTTGCTCGGCCAGGCGCTGCAGCTGGCGGCGGGCCTCCCCGCCGCTGCCGGTGAGCCGGTCCTCGACCGTGCCGTGGTCGCGGAAGGCGTCCAGCGTGGCCTCGGGCATGGTGTCGACCGTGTCGGGGCCGGCCAGTTCGGCGACGTAGAGCACGTCGGGGTAGGCGGGGTTCTTCGTCGACGTCGAGCCCCACAGCGGGCGCTGGACCCGCCCGCCTGCGGCGGCGAGCCCGGCGAACTCCGGTCCGGCGAAGACGCGCTGGAACGACTCGTAGGCCACCCGGGCGTTCGCGATGCCGGCGGTGGCCAGCTGCGGGTGGCCCTCCCCGAGCAGGGCGTCGACCTTCGAGTCGACCCGGCTGACGAAGAACGACGCGACGCTGGCCAGCGACGCCAGGTCGTCGTCGCGCTCCGCCCGCCGGCGCAGGCCCTCGAGGTAGGCGGCCGCGACCGCCTCGTAGCGGGCGACGGCGAACAGCAGCGTGACGTTGACGTTGACTCCCTCGGCCAGCAGGCGGCTGATGGCCGGCAGGCCTGCCTCCGTGCCGGGCACCTTGACCATGAGGTTGGGCCGGTCCAGCTCGCGGAACAGCAGCAGGGCCTCGGCGACGGTCTCCTCGGTGTCGAACGCCTTGGCCGGGTCGACCTCGATGGACACGAAGCCGCGGGTGCGGTCGCTGGCGCGGTACAGCGGCAGGAACAGGTCGCAGGCGGCGCGCACGTCGGCCTTGATCAGCGCCCACAGGGCCTCGCGCGGGTCGCTGCCGGCGAGTTGCGCGAGCTGGTCCCGGTAGGAGACGTCCTCGGCCAGGGCGCGTTCGAAGATCGTGGGGTTGCTCGTCAACCCATCGATCTCTTCCGCGTCGATGAGCTGCGGCAGGTACCCGCCGGGCTGCAGGTAGGAGCGGCGGATCGAGTCCAGCCATACCGACTGACCCAGCTCGCGTAGCTGCTGAAGCGGGTTCGCCATCGCGGATCACTCCTCGAAGGTGTCGCCGGGTGTCGTCCGCGCTCCCGCTGCGGGGCGGCCGCCGCGGGGCAGACGACGACGGGCGGCAACGGCCACTGGGTCGAGCCTACCCGGCGGGCGTTTCGAAGGCGAGCGGGCCGGTGACTACACTGGCGCCACTGGCAGCACGCCGTCCAGGTCTGCCGCGCGACCGCGCCCGCCATCGACACGAGGGAGTCGGTGCCCACGCCCCAGCAGGTCCCCCCGGGGCGCGCTGGCGTATCCGGCGGACCAGCGCAGCGCCCCGACGCCGGGGAGACGCCGGAGCGGGCCCTGACGCTCGGGCCGGGATTCCGCCGGACCGCGGTCGCCACCACCGTCGCGTCGCTGCTGCTGGTCGCCGTGGGCGGCGCGGTGCGGGCCACCGACTCGGGGCTGGCCTGCCCGGACTGGCCCAGGTGCTACGGGCGGTGGGTCCCTGCCGCGGACCTCAACATGTGGCTGGAGCACAGCCACCGGCTCCTCGCGGGCGTCGTGGTGGCCATGGTCGGGGTGCTGGCCTCCTGGGCGCTAGCCCGCCACCGTGGCCGTCGCGACCTGCTGTGGCCCGCCCTGGGGGCCTTCGCGCTCGTCACCGCCCAGGCGGGGCTCGGGGCGCTGGTGGTGCTGCGACTGCTGCGCGCCGAGCTGGTCACCGCCCACCTGGGCATGGCCATGGCGGTGGTGGCGTGCCTGCTGTACCTGACCGTCAACGCGTACCTGCCCCGCCGCCGCGACCGGCTCGCTGCGGGGGCGGGGTTGGCGCGCGACGGCGTCGCGGTCGCCGGGCTGACCTACGTGCAGATCCTGGTGGGTGGTCACGTCACCGGGATCGGCGCAGGACTCGCGTTCGACCTGGAGGGGTTCCCGCTGTACAGCGGCGCGGTGCTGCCTGCGGTGACCTCCCCCCAGGAAGCCTTCCACGTCGCGCACCGGTCCCTGGCGCTGCTGCTGGTGGCCGCGGTGGCCTGGTTGTGCGTCCGGGCGCTGCGCTACCGGCGGCGTCTGGCCGCCGCCGGCCTGTGGACGGGACCGAGGCGCTGGCTGCTGCGGCTGCCGCTGGTGGCGGCCGGGCTGGTGGTCGTGCAGGTCCTGCTGGGCGTGGCCAACGTCGCCAACGGGCTGTCGTTCCTCACCGTCATCCCGCACCTGGCCGTGGCCAGCTGGATCTGGGCGCTGCTCGTGCTGGGCGCGCTCCTGGCCCACCGGCTGGCGCCCGAGCCGGGGCGGGTCAGCCGTCGCGACGGCGCGGCGCGGACCGCTCGGCTCGTCCCGAGCGTCGGCGCGGGCGAGCGGCCATGACCACGGTGACGAGCCCGCGGTCGCTGCTGGCCAGCGTCCGCGCCTACGTGGGGTTGACGAAGCCCCGCATCATCGAGCTGCTGCTCGTGACGACCGTGCCCACCATGGTCGTGGCCGAGCGGGGCCTGCCGGACCTGTGGCTGGTGGCGGCGACGCTGCTGGGAGGGTCGCTGGCGGCTGCCAGCGCCAACACGATCAACAGCTACCTCGAGCGCGACATCGACCAGGTGATGCGGCGCACCGCCCGGCGCCCGCTGGTCCGGCGCACGGTGGAACCGGGTCGGGCGCTGGCCTTCGGGATCGCGCTCGCGGTGGTCTCGGTCGCCTGGCTCGCCGCCGCCGTCAACGTCCTGTCGGCGGCGCTGGCGTCGGCGGCGATCGGCTTCTACGTGTTCGTCTACACGATGGGCCTCAAGCGCCGCAGCACCCAGAACATCGTCATCGGCGGCGCCGCCGGCTGCGTGCCCGTACTGGTGGGCTGGACGGCGGTCACCGGCCGGGTGGAACTGCCCGCCTGGGTGCTGTTCGCGATCGTCTTCACCTGGACCCCTCCACACTTCTGGGCGTTGGCGTTGAAGTTCCGCGACGACTACGCCCGCGCCGGCGTGCCGATGCTGCCGGTGGTCGCCGGGGTCAAGCGCACCGCCCGCCAGATCCTCGCCTACGCGCTGGTGCTCGTGGCGCTGACGCTGCTGTTCGCCCCGGTCGCCGCCATGGGCCCGGTCTACGTCGTCGCGGCCGCCGGTCTGGGCGCGGTCTTCGTCGTCTACGCGATCCGGCTGCTGCGTCAGCCCTCCGAGCGGCTGGCGATGCGCCTGTTCCGCTACTCGATCACCTACCTGACGCTGCTGTTCGCCGCCATGGGCGTCGACGCGGTCATCGGCTGAAGGTTGCCGTTGCGGGTCTCGCGCCCGCGACCATGACACCGGCCCGCGCCGACACCTGGTGCAGACCCCTCCTGTGCGCTGCTGGCTACCGTGGCCCGCGCCCCGTGACATGACAGGCCGCGGCATTGGCCATACGGACGGTGGGCAGGCCCGGTATGGGGGAAGGCTGCACGGCAAGCCGCCGGCGCGGCGGGGGCGACGGGAGCCCATTGGCGATCACAGAGCAGGCGACACTGGCCGACCGCTATCGGGTGGTCGCCCGGCTCGGCGCGGGCGGGATGGCCGAGGTCTTCGAAGCGGAGGATCTCCTGCTGGAACGCCGCGTCGCGGTGAAGGTGCTGCGCGGCGCCTCCTCCCAGGACGCCCGTCGCTTCGCGGCCGAGATCCGCGCCCAGTCACCCCTGACCCACCCGTCGATCGTCCGCCTCTACGACGCCGGCACCCATGACGGCAGCTCGTACCTGGTGATGGAGCTGGTGGGAGGGCGCTCGCTGGCCGACCTGCTGGCGGACGGCCCGCTTGACCCGGGGCTGGCGGCGGCGCTGGGCCGCCAGCTCGCCGGCGCTCTGGACCACGCTCACCGTTTCGGCGTCGTGCACCGCGACGTCAAGCCCTCCAACGTCCTGATCGACGAGGACGGCACGGCGCGCCTGGCCGACTTCGGCATCGCCCGTCTCGTCGACGAGGCCACCCTGACGGCCACCGGCACCACGATTGGAACCGCCGCCTACCTGGCGCCCGAGCAGCTGCGGCACGCACCGGTGGCAGGCGTCGCCGACGTCTACGCGCTTGGACTGGTGCTGCTCGAGGCGCTGACCGGTCACCGGGCGTTCCCGGGATCCTCGGTGGAGGCGGCCATGGCCCGGCTGGTGCGCGACCCGGCCGTCCCCGACCATCTGCCGGCCGCGTGGAGGGCCCTGCTGGCCGCCATGACCGCCCGTGACCCCGGGGCCCGACCCGACGCCCGCGCCGTCGCGGCCCGCCTGCAGGCTCTGGAGGTCGACGCGGCGGACGCGGTCACGCCCGCGCCGACGCTGGCGCTGTCGTCGGCTGCCACCGTGGAGGTCGACGATCCGGCCGGCCCCGGCGGGCAGGAACTCGCGCGGGACGAGCCGACCGTGCGGACGAGCCGGGCCGGACTCCGACCGCGCCGCGCCTCCCCGCTGCGCGCCTGGATGGCCGTGGCCGCGGTCGCCGGGCTGCTGGCAGCCGGCCTGCTGCTGGGCCTGGTCGGCAGTGACCGCCCGGCGGGCCCGCCACGCCCGGCCGTCACCGCCGAGCAGCCGGCCGGTGCGGAGCGGATGCCGCCAGGCCTGGACGACGCCCTGCGTCGGCTGGAGGAGGCGGTGCGCCCATGACCCACCGGGTGGTGCTGCTGCTGGTCGCCGTGCTGCTGTCGGCCGCCTGCGGCGCTGCCGCGCTGTCGGACACCGCCGCCGCCGACCTGCGCGGCCAGGTCCAGGCGCTACGCGCCGCGGCGGCCGACGGCGAC
>DASZOD010000031.1:0-5396 GCA_035550935.1 Egibacteraceae bacterium
CGGCCGCCGCCGAGCCAGGCGGCGAGCCCGGCCAGCAGGCCCGGCAGCGCCTGGGGGTGGGCGGCGTGGTAGATCACCCGCCCCTGCGCGCCGGCGTGGACCGCCTGAGCGGTCCGCCGCCAACGCCCGATGGCCTCGGGATCCACCAGACCCGCGCAGACGCGTGCGTGCAGCGTGCGCAGCGCCTGCAGGGGGCGCTCGAAGAACCAGTCGGCGAGCTCGGCCTCGAGGTCGAAGGAGGCCAGCAGGTTGGCGTATTCGGTCGCGGCCATCTCCTGCGTCGGCATGCCCTCGAGCTTGAACGCCAGCGCCCAGCCCCCGCCCGATGACGGGGACGCGGTCGCGGGCGTCGCCGGCGAGCGGGCAGCGAACGAGGGAGGGCCCAGGTCCGGCGCGACCGACAGGCCCGCCCGTTCCCGGGCGTCGACGGCGTCGGCCGCGGCGTCCTCCAGGGGGCTGGCGTCCAACCGGGCCGACAGGCGCGCGGACTCGCGCCGGGCCGTCGTGGCCAGCCGCGCCCGCCGCTGCGGTTCGGCGCCGGCCACACGGGCGGCGGCCACCTCGGCCTGGGCGATCAGCGACACCAGGTGGTCGCTGTAGGTGACGCGAGGACGCATGCCGCGACGCTAGCGACGCGGCGGCCACCGGCGGGGCCGTCGGGCGCTCCTGGCACCGTGCCGGTGCCCCAGCAGGTAGCCGCTGCCGGCGCCGGCCACTCCCAGCGCCCCGGCCACCGAGACCTTGGCGACCTGCTTGACCTGGCGGTTGAACTCCACCACCGGCCAGCCGCGGCGGTGGGCGACCGACATGAGCGAGCGGTCAGGGTTGACAGCCACCGGGTGGCCGACCAGCT
Source organism: Egibacteraceae bacterium (assembly GCA_035550935.1). Classification (GTDB taxonomy): domain Bacteria; phylum Actinomycetota; class Nitriliruptoria; order Euzebyales; family Egibacteraceae; genus DASZOD01. The sequence continues at coordinate 854 of DASZOD010000031.1, forward strand.
GGAGGATGGGCAGGTCGCTGGCCGAGTCGGCGTAGGCGTAGCAGCGCGCCAGGTCGTAGCCGCGCTCGGCGACGAGCTTGCGGACGTTCTCGGCCTTGCCCTCGCCGTAGCAGAACGGGCTGGCCAGCCGACCGGTGTAGACGCCGTCGACGACCTCGCTGACCGTGCCCAGGCCACCTGCCAGCCCCAGGGCGCGCGCCAGCTCGGCGACGATCTCCACCGGACTGGCGGAGATGATGTAGACGTCGCGCCCGGCTTCCTCGTGCATGTCCAGCAGCGCCTGGGCCTCGGGGCGGATGCGCGCCAGCAACGGTTCGATGATGCCGGCCGCGATGTGCTGGAAGGTCTCGGCGCGGTGCCCGGCAGCACTCTCCAGGATGCGGTCACGCAACGTCGCCGCCATCGCCTCCGAGGCGCCGAACAGCTTGAAGACCACCCCGTTCCAGGCGTCGGCCAGCAATCGCGGCAACGGCACGAGGCCCTCCCGGTAGCAGGCCCTGCTGAAGTAGTGGGCGCTGCTGCCGGCCATGAGCGTGCGGTCGAGGTCGAAGAACGCGGCGGAGTCCGTCATCGCAGCCGAGTCTACGTGCCGCCCACGTCGCCGCCGGGCGGGCGGTCGCTGCGCTCGACGTCGACCACTTCGACCTCGACGGGGTCCGCCGGCGCCGGCCGTCCCGGGGGTCGGGGCGGGCCCAGCCCGAAGGCGGCCCGGACCCGGCGGCGCAGCGCCCGGTTGACGAACCGACGGCTGGGGGGCGCCGCCAGCAGCAGGCCGACGATGTCGGTGATGAAGCCCGGCGTGAGCATGAGCACCCCGCCGACCAGCAGCAGCGCCCCGTCGACGACCTCCTCGGCGGGCAGGTGCCCGGCGTCCAGGGCGGCACGAAAGCGCCGCCAGGTGCCGCGGCCTTCGCGCTTGACCAGCGCCGCCCCCGCCACCGAGGCGGACACGAGCGCCGCGAGCGTCCACCAGGCTCCGATGACCTGGCCGACGCGCAGGATGACCGCCAGCTCGAGGATCGGCACGAGCAGGAACAGCAGGAACAGGATCAGGGCCACGGCCGCCTCCTGAGCCCCGGGCGCGGTCGAAGGGCGGTCACGACGCCCTGGTCTTCGCCTTGCCCTGCTTCGTGGAGGCCTCGACCGACTGCTTGAGGGCTTCCATGAGGTCGACCACAGCGGCGGGCTCGCCGGCCTTGTCGACGACGGTGACCTCCTGACCCTCGACCTTGGCCTGCACCGCGTCCAGCACACGCTGGCGGTACTCGTCGCGGTGCGCCGACGGATCGAAGTCCTCGGTGAGGTTCTCGATCAACGTCGTGGCCATCTGCACTTCCTGGGGTCGCGGCTCGGGCAGTTCGTCGATGTCGACGTCGGCCAGCGTCAGGTCGCGGATCTCGTCGGGCCAGTACATCGTCTCCAGCACGAACAGCTCGCCCCGCAGCCGCACGGTGGCCAGGTGCTCCTTGTCGCGCAGGGTGATCTTGCAGATGGCGACGGTGTTGTCGTCGCGCATGGCCCGAGCCAGCAGCCCGTACGCCTTGGCGCCGGCGGGGTCGGGCGCGAGGTAGTAGCTGCGCTGGAAGTAGATGGGATCGATCTGCGGCAGCGGTACGAACTGCACGATCTCGATCGTCCGGCTCGACTGCGGCTTGAGGGCCTCGAGCTCCTCACGATCGAAGACGACGTAGCGGTCCGGCTCGTACTCGTAGCCCTTGACGATGTCGTCGTAGTCGACCTCCTCGCCGTCGGCCTTGGCCACGCGCTGGTAGCCGATGCGGCTGTGGTCGGAGGCGCGCAGCTGGTTGAACGACGGGGACCGGTCCTCGGTGGCCGGATACAGGCGCACCGGGATGGTCACCAGACCGAACGACAGCGAGCCCTTCCACAAAGTACGCATCGACTTCTCCTCCGCGCCTCGCCTGGAGACGACTCCAGCCTACGCCGCACGCGCAGCGCCAGCGCACGCGGCAGGCTGGTTGCCATGGCGCAGGTCCCCACGACGGTCGCGTTCCCCCGGCTGCTGCCGGCACGGCGCGACGGCGACGCCTGGCGTGTGGCCGTCGACGGCGCCCAGCTGCGCGTGAGCAACCTCGACAAGCTGTTCTGGGCGCCAGAGGGCTACACGAAGGCGGACCTGCTCGGCTACTACTTCAACGTCGCCGACCGCATCCTGCCGTACCTGCGCGACCGGCCTCTGACCCTCAAACGCCTGCCGGACGGGGCCGACGGCGACTTCTTCTACGCCAAGCAGGCGCCGGTGCACACGCCAGACTGGGTGGCCACCGCGCCGGTGGTTTCGCGCGACACCGGCAAACGCATCGACTACCTGCTGGCCCAGGACGCACCCAGCCTGCTGTGGCTGGCCAACCTGGGCTGCATCGAGATGCACCCCTGGCACAGCCGCGTCGACGCGCTGGGGCGGCCCGACTACGCCTTCTTCGACCTCGACCCGTTCGGGGTCGACTTCGCCACCGTGCGCCAAGTGGCGCTGCTGGTGCGCACGGCGCTGGAGGGGCTTGGCCTGCGTGGCTACCCGAGGACCTCGGGGGCGACGGGGATGCAGGTGTACGTCCCGATCGACCGGGTGCACCGGTACCCGGCGGTGCGCGAGTGGGTGGGACGGGTGTGCCGGTTGATCCAGCGCGCCGACCCCGGGCGCACGACGATGGAGTGGGACGTCTCCCGCCGCCACGGCAAGGTGTTCCTCGACCACAACATGAACACCGAGGGCCGCAACATCGCGGCCACCTGGTCGCTGCGTCCCGAGCGGGGCGCTCCGGTGGCGACGCCGCTGCAGTGGGAGGAGGTGGAGGCCGGAGTCGAGCCGCGCGACTTCACGATCACCAGCGTCTGGTCCCGCTTCGACGGCCACGATCCGTTCCGGGCCGTGCTGGAAGGCGGCCAGGATCTGCGTGCGGCGATGGCCGCGCTGGGCATGCAGCCCGAGTCCGACGAGCGCCCTGCCGGCCACGAGCTCGCCCCCCAGGGCGACCTCAGTCTGTACCGGCGCAGGCGCGACTTCTCCCGGACTCCCGAACCGCCGCCGCGCCAGCGGACCGGTGGCGGCCACAGCGGCGGAGGCGGCGACGGTCCCCGCTTCGTGGTCCAGCACCACCTGGCCACTCGGCTGCACCACGACCTTCGGCTGGAGCGCGGCGGCGCCGCCCCGTCATGGGCGGTCCCCAAGGGCCTGCCCGAGGTGCCTGGGCTGCGCCACCTGGCCGTGCGTACGGAGGACCACCCGCTGGAATACCTGGACTTCGCCGGCGAGATCCCCGCCGGCGAGTACGGCGCTGGCGCGGTGCGGATCTGGGACGCGGGCACGTACGAGCCGCTGCAGTGGCGCGAGGACTCGGTGAAGGTCCGCCTGCGCGGCGGGCGCCACCGTGGCGAGTGGCACCTGTTTCGCACCGGAGCGGCCGACAGCGACCAGTGGCTCGTCGTGCGTTCCGACCACCCGGCGCCCGGGGAGCTGCCCGATCCCCCGCCGCGGCTGGCACCCATGACCGCCACCTTGGGCGGCGAGCCGTTCGACGACCCCGGCTGGCTGTTCGAGGTGAAGTGGGACGGCGTCCGGGCGCTGGCGACGACCACCCGCCCGGGCAGCGGCGAACCTGGGGCGACGAGCCTGGTCAGCCGTCAGGGCAACGACATCAGCGGCGCCTACCCAGAGCTGGCCGGCCTGTGGGAGCGGGTGGTGGCCCGCAACGCCGTCCTCGACGGCGAGGTTGTCCTGCTCGGTCCCGACGGTCTGCCGTCGTTCCAGTTGCTGCAACAGCGCATGCACCTGCGCGACCCGGCGGCGGTCGAGCGGGCCGCCGGCCGCCACCCGGTCAGCTATGTCGTGTTCGACCTGCTGGTGGTCGATGGCGAGGCGCTCATCGACCGGCCGCTGACCGAGCGGCTGGCCCGGCTGGACGAGGTGCTCGTCGCCGGGGCGGCCGTGCAACGCAGCGAGCCGGTCCCCGAACGGGGCCGGGCGCTGTTCGACGCGGTGGTCGAGCGCGGGCTGGAGGGGCTGATCGCCAAGCGCGCCGACTCGCTGTACCGGTCCGGCAGACGCAGCCGCGACTGGCTCAAGCTCAAGCAGCGCCGTCGCATCGACTGCGTCATCGGCGGCTGGCTACCCGGTCAGGGCGGCCGCGCGGGCCACGTGGGGAGCCTGCTGGTGGGCCTGTACGACCAGGGGGCACTGCGCTACGTCGGCAGGGTCGGCAGCGGCTTCGACGCCGCGGAGCTGGAGCGGCTGGGACAGCTGCTGGCCGCTCACGCCCGTGACCGGTCGCCGTTCGACGGGCCCGCCGAGCGCGGCGGGCGCTGGGTGGCCCCGGTGCTGGTCTGCCGCGTCGAGTTCGCCGAGGCCACCGGCGACGGCAAACTGCGCGCGCCCTCCTACAAGGGGCTGGTCGCCGACGCCGACCCCGGCTGCTGCCTGCTGGAGGAACTGCGATGAGGCGCTCGCCGGCGACGCGGGGGCAAGGCGAGGTCGTCTCAAGCCCGGCCGCCCGCCGACCGATCCACCATTCCATGCGACTCCGAC
>DASZOD010000032.1:0-8885 GCA_035550935.1 Egibacteraceae bacterium
GGCCTCGAAGACCGCGGCCGGGGGAGCGGCCGCGGGCAGCGCCGTCGGCGGGACGGTCGGGTTCCTGGCCGGGCTGGCGGCCTTCGGGGTGCCGGGCATCGGCCCGGCGCTGGGAGCCGGCATCTGGGCGACGACGCTGGGCGGCGCCGCCGCCGGCGGGGGCGTCGGGCTGGCTGCGGCCGGCTACGCCAGGATCAAGGAGAGCGAGGCCTGGGCGCTGACCCACGACCAGGTCAGCAACGGGCACGTCGTCGTCGGCGTGCACAGCGACGACGAGGACGAGGTCGTCCGGGCGGCCCAGGTGCTCTCCGATCACGGCCCCCAGGATCTCAACTACTTCGACGCCCACGGCAACCGGGTCGACCGCGGGTGACCGGCGGGCGGGCGCGGCCGGACGCCGCTGCGCCCGTCGCGGGGGCCGAGGCCTGGGCTGCCGGCGGCGGCGACGTGGGCATCCTGGCGCTGCACGGCTTCACCGGCAACCCCGTCAGCCTGCGCCCGCTGGCCGAGGCGCTGGCCGCAGCGGGCTTCGCGGTGGAACTGCCGCGCCTGCCCGGGCACGGCAGCCGCTGGCAGGACCTGCGGGGCAGCACCTGGCGCGACTGGGCCGGCGAAGCCGCAGCAGGCCTACAGCGACTGGGTGCGCGCAGCCGCGCCCAGGTGGTCGTCGGCCTGTCCATGGGCGGGACGCTGGCGCTGCACCTGGCCCAGAGCGCCGGCCGGCAGCTGGCTGGGCTCGTGCTCGTCAACCCCTGGATCCACGCCCGCGACCGGCGGCTGAAGCTGCTGCCGCTGCTGAAGTGGGTGCTGCCGGCCGTGGCGGGGGTCGGCAACGACATCGCCAAGCCCGGCGCCGACGAACGCGCCTACCCGAAGATCCCCCCGCGGGCGGTGGCCTCCGCCTTGGAGCTGATCGAGCAGGTGCGCGAGGAGTTCGCCGTGGTGAACGTCCCGACGCTGGTGTTCACCTCCCGTCAGGACCACGTGGTGGATCCCGACTCGAGCCGGATCGTGCTCCACGGCATCGCCTCGCACGACAAGCAGCAGGTGTGGCTGGAGCGCAGCTACCACGTCGCCACGCTCGACTACGACCTGCCCGAGATCGTCGAGCGCACGGCGGCGTTCGCCCGTCGGGTCGCCGCGGCCCCGACCCGGGAGATCTGACCTGAGCGGGACGGGGCGGCGACGTGCGGCTCACCCGCCGATGCGGGCGAGCGTGCGTCGTCCAACGGCCGCGAGGCGCGGGTCGCCGGCCAAGCCGGCGCCGGGATCACCCTGCGCCAAGTTGCCCCAGTCGATCACCGCGCTGAGCCGCCCGCGATGGAACAGGACGTTGCGCGGGTGCAGATCCCCGTGGGTCCACACCGGGGCCTCGGTGGGCAGAGCATCCAGGGCGCGGTGCCACGCCCGGCGCAACTGGGCCCCATCGACACCGACGCTGTGTCGCAGACGGTTGATCCTGGCGCCCACCGCCGGGGCCCGCGTGCGCAACGGCACGCCACGGCACGGGTTGGTCGGCACCTGCGCCGGTGCTGGTGCAGAGCCCGCAGGAACTGTCCGAAGGTGATGGCCGCGGCGGGATCCGGCGGGGCGAGGTCGGCGGGACGCCGGGCAGCCATGGGACCACACTCCAGCGCCACGGGTAGCCGGCCCCGGGACGGCCGGTGCGCAGCGGGGCGGGGACGGGCAGGACAGCCGCCTGGCCAATCCCCGCAGCCAGCGCTGCTCGTGTTCCATCAGCGTCGCTGCCACAGCGCGGCGCGGCAGCCGGACGGCCAGGTCCTGGCCCAACCGGAAGGTCGCGTTGTCCCATCCGGCAGCGACGGCGCGCAGCGCAAGGGCGGCCAGATCCGGGTGCTGTGCGGCCAGCAGCGCCCGAACTACGGCGACGTCCAGGCGCACCGCGGCCGGGGGCGTGCCCGCTGCGCGCAGGCCCTGGCCGGCCTCGCCGCTCATCGCACCAGCCTCCCAAACGACGGCGGCGCAGCGCGTGGGGCTTGCGCCGGGTCGACCGGGCAGGACCCTCGGACGGGCTCAGCCGCTGCTCAGCGCAGGGGTCCCAGGGGCCCAAGATGGAGGTCCAGGTCCTCGGGGCGCAACCCGAACGCGTCCTTCAGCTGCTGCATGCGCTCCTGCAGCGCCAGGAAGGTCTGGCCGAGGCGCTCGATCTCGTCGTCGCTGAGGGTCCCGGCCTCCATGCGCCGCAGGGCCTGGCGTTCCATCAGCTCGCGCAGGACGTCGACCAGGGTGAGCACCAGGGCGGCCAGCCCCCGCTGGACGTCCTCGGGGCGGGCGTCGACGCGCCGACCGTGGTCCAGTAGCGCATCGAGCTCCGCGGCGAGCTGCCACGGCCGCTGGCGGTCGCCGGCCTCAGGCGCCATCGGCTGGCTGCGCGGCGAAGGTATAGGGCGGCCAGGGACCTGCCAGCAGCAGGCAGGGATCGCCGGCGACGGCCTCGGCGGCCAGCGCGCGGAAGCGCTCGGCGTGTTCGGCCTCGACCAGGTAGGCCGTCTCGGGACCCCGTGGCCCGTCCCGCTCACTCGTGAGGACGCTCAGCCCACCCAGGGCCGCGGTGCGGGTGCGCAGCCGGTGCCGGGCGGCCTCGGCGGCGCAGCGGGCGGCCTGCTGCTGGCCGAGCCGGCGCTGCAGGTACGCCCGGCCGGATCCAGTCCCGGCCCTGGCCTGGCTGGGCTGGGCTTCCGGTTCGGGTGCGGCGCGCACGGCGAACTCGACGTGGCGGCCGAGGCGCCGCAGCTGTGCGCTCAGCTGCCCCTGTCGCTGCCCGATCCGCCCCCGCAGGGTCTGCTCGTCGCCGTGCCTGGAGCCGAAACGCACGGGCAGGGTCGGCACGGTGCGGGCGACTGCTGCGACCACGGCCGCGTGCGCAAGGGCGTGGCCCGTCAGCGCCGGCGGCGCCTGTTCGTGCTCGCTGACCACCGCACACAGGCTCCCGCAGTCGACCAGGCGCACGGCGGCGCCCCCGACGCCCCGGAGCCCGCCGAGGGCCACAGGCTCGGCGGTGAGCGCGTACAGGTGGATCATGTGGGCCGACCGTGCCCGTCGATGCCGGTGAGTGCCAGCCGCAGCTCCAGGTGCACGAGGTCGACCCCGGCGACGGACAGGACGACGTCGCCGGTGATGACCGCCCCGCGGTCGATGACCCGGTCGAGCAGGTCGACCAGCGTGGGGTCGTCGGCGCCGGCGGTCCGCCACGCGGGCGCCGCTGCGGGACGCTCGCTGCCGTTCACGGGGCCGTCCTGACGTCGTCCCCGACGCGCACGGTGGTGAAGTGGTAGGGAGGCCAGGGTCCGCTGAGGTCGACCCTCGCGTCGGCGTGGACGGCCCGCAGCTCGTCGACGACCGCGCCGAAGCGCCCACGTTGCTTGCGGTCGAGCAGGTAGACGCCGTGCAGCAGCGGCGCAGCGACGTCGCCCACCGGCTTGTCGGCCACGACCTCGGACGCTTCGGCGCAGGCGGCCAGACGGCTGTGGATCTCGTCGGCGAGCCGGCGACGCGCGTCACGGCGGTGCTGTCTGGAGCGCAGCGACGCCTGGCGGCGGTCGAGGTAGTCGCGGCCGGACGTCCCGGCGGTGTCCGCCGGCTGCTGGTCGGGAAAGGGCTCCGGCAGGTGGACGGTGACCGCCCACTCCGCGTAGCCACCGAGACGCTCCAGCTCGGCGCCGAGCGCGTCCGCGTGCTGCGCGAGCAAGGCGCGCACCGCGGCGTCGTCGGCGACGACCGTGCCCAGCCGCAGCGGCAGGACCGTGGACTGCCGCGCGACCGCAGCCAGGGTCGCGTCGTGGCCCTGCGCGACGGCAGCCAGGGTGTCCAGGCCGTCGCGCCCTGGCGCCTGTAGGGAGTCCAACGTCCGCTGCTCGAGCCGGCACACCAGAGCCCGCAGGCCGCCCAGGTCCACGGTCCGCACCGGGTCCCCACCCGGCAGCTGCGGAAGGCCCTCGGGCAACGGGACACCGGCGCGGACGAAGCCGTACAGATACGTCGCGGCGGGCGCAGCTGCCGGATCGAGGTCGGCGTCTGACGCCTGCGCGCTCTCCCCGGCGGGCGCAGCCGGGACCGGGGCGTCCCCAGGACGTCCGAGGGCGCGCAACGACCGTTCCAGCAGGTCGCGGACCATCAGTCGACGCAGCGTCTCCTGGACCTCCCGACGCGCCTGGTCCCATGCCTGTCCGACAAGCGCGTCCACGTCGACCTGCGCCTCTGCGAGCGCTGCCTGCAGGCGGCCCAGCAGCTCGCGCTCAGCGCTCATCGTCGCCTCCCCCATCCTGGCCCCGCCGGGACGTCGGCGACACAGCGGCTGGCTGCGGCTGCTGGGCGTCGGCGGCGGCCTCCAACCGTTCCACCCGCTGCCGCAGGGTGGCGTTCTCCTCTTCCAGCTCGCGCGCCTTGGAGGACAGGAACGAGTCGTGCTGCCACCAGTCGATCCCCATCTGCTGGGCGGTGTCCGCGGACGCCACCAGCAGCCGTACCTTGATGGTGAGGAGTTCGATGTCGAGCAGGTTGACCTGGATGTCCCCGGCGATCACCAGCCCCTTGTCCAGGACGCGCTCGAGCACGTCAGCCAGTCCCTGCGGGCCACCGCCGGGAGCAGGCTGTCGAACGCCGTACGGGTTGATGGCCACAAGTCACTCCTCGCCAGCCTGCGCACGGAGGTAGCGGCGCGTGCGCTCGTAGGCGACCAGGTCGCCGTCCTCGTCGACCACGACCTCGTAGCAGCCCAGGACGTCCGTGGCGGAGGGGACGCGGGACACCTCGACCACCTCCAGGGTGACCCGCCAGCCGTGGTCGGTCCGAGAGAAGCCCGACACCCCGTCGACGGGGCGACCGGTCAGCTCGGCGAGCTGTCGTGCGGCACGCCGCGCCAGGTCCATGGGCTTGCGTCGCGGCCGCACGGGCCGTTCTTCGTCGGCCTCCCGATCGGCCTCCCGCAGGCGCTCGACCAGCTCCTGTCTCGTGCCGCTCGTCGACAGGTCACGCTCGCGCGCCTCCTGCAGGAGCTCGTCTCGGGCACGGTCCTCGTACGAGTCCGTCATGGCAGCTCCGCCGTCGACTCGGCGTGGCGGCTGCGCGCCTCGACGAGCCGTTCCAGCAGCAGCGCCTCGGCGGCGGCGTGCTGCTCCTCGTCGATCTCTCCCGCCTCGACCTGATCGGCCAGCAGCCGCAGCTGCTCCAGGATCCGGCCCTCGTCGTACAGCTCGGCTTCCGCGGCGGCGACGACCTGGTCGATCACCCACCAGGCGACTCTCACCGGCCCGCTCACCGGGAGCGTCAGCAAGGCCCTGAGCAGTCCCACCTCAGCGCTCCTCCCCGGCGAAGCTGAACGGCGGCAGCGGCCCCACCAGTTCGACCGTCGCGAGCGGCGAGAGCCGTTCGGCCAACTCGTCGACGGCGACGTCGAACGCGCTGTGGCGATCGGAGACGACCAGAAAGGACGCGACGAGGACGTCCAGTCCGCCCAGCGGGCGTGTGACGGAGACGTCGGCGGCATGCCCTGCCAACGCGTCGAGCGCGGCCTGCGCGTCCTGCTCCCGGCGCGCGTCGATCCCCGCACTGATGTGCTGCCCCAACTGGACCTGCGCCTGGACGCTGGAGCGGCCACGCAGCCGGGCGGCCGTGCGGTCGTCCTCCAGCACGGCCCGCACGACTTCGTCCTCCACGTAGCTGATCCGCAGACGAAACTCGACCAACCCGCGTAGGCGGTCCAGGGACCGGCGCAACTCGTCGTGGCGGGCCACCAGGTAGTCGCGCTCAAGGGCGGCATCGTCGGGCACCACGACGCCGAAACGCATCGGCAGCACCGTCATAGTCTGTGCGACCGCTTCCAGCACGCGGGTGTGGGCCAGCAGGTTCGCCCGGCTGGGCAGCACCTCGCCGTCGGGGCAATCGCTGACCAGGCCGGCGAGCTCTCCGCTCACCACCCAGCGCACAGAGCGATCGGCTGCAACACCGAGAGCGGCCTGCGACAGCGCAGGCACGCTCTCGGCGTCGACGATGCCGTGGACCAGCATCCCCATCGGCTACTCGTCCTTCTGCGCTTCCTCCGACTCGTCGCGGCTGAAGACATCGCGGATCTTGTCGACGCCTCCTTCGATGGCGCCCCGCGTCTTGTCCCGCGCCTGGCCGGACATGAGGCTCTGCAGGTCGGCGTCGTGCTCCTCCGACTGGCCGCGCAGGTCCAGGCGGTTGGCCGCTTCGGCGAAGTGCAGGTAGGTGTCCACGCTGGCGACGACGACGCGGGCGTCGACGGTGAGCAGTTCGATGCCGACCAGCGACACCCGGACGTAAGCGTCGATGACTAGGCCCTTGTCCAGGATGATGTCGATGACCTCGGCGAGTGTGCCGGAGGCCGGCTTGCGGGCGACGGCGGTGACCATGGCCGGTCCTTTCGGTGCGGCGGTGCGGCGGGTTGCGGCGGGTTGCGGCGGCGGTGCGGCGGGTTGCGGCGGCGGTGCGGCGGGTTGTGAGCCGGGCTGTCAGCTGTGCTCGTGGTCGTCCTGGTTCTCGCGCGCGGCCTCCTCGAGCTGATCGGCGCGGGCCAGCAGACGCACGATGCGCCCGGCTCGGTCGAGCAGCCTCAGGCTCGGATGCTGGGACCGCGACTTGTCCAGCAGCACCTCCACGTACGCCTCGGCATCCCGGCGGTCGGCGATGGCGCCCTCGATGCGGTCGAGTACCCCGTGACTGGGAAACCGACTGCTGCGGACGTTGTCCAACAGCAGCGTGAGGTAGCTCTCGTGGGCCGTACCGACAGGCATGACGCCCTCCTTCCTCACGTTCGGTGGCTGGTTGGTTGCCCAGCGCAGGAGCGAACAAACGTCCCGTCCGCTCTGCGACCACCGCCGGGGCCGGAGGTCGGGCCGATGGGCCTGGCCGGACGGCCCACCTCCGGCGGCGTTGCCGCCGGTTGGGGGTGGGTAGGACCGTCGAACGGCACCTGCGTTTTGCGTTTCCGGGAGGCGGCGGCGGGCTCGGAAGGGTCGATGATCAGCGACAGGCCGACCGGCTACCGGGTGTCGCCCGGACTGGTGATGCTGGCGCGGCTGCGGCGCATCCTCGACCTCGACATCGCCACCAGCGCATGTGGTCGGGCCCGGGTCACCAACGCCGAGGTCTCCAGGGCGGTCGCCGCCCACGGCCTGTGTTACGCCCCCGACCCCTCCAGCCAGATCGTCTGCTCGATCGCCGGAGTTCTCGGCCACGTTGCCGCCGTCGGCTCCGAGGGGACGCTCGGCATCGCCACGAGGATCACGCTGCGGCTGCTGCGCAAGCCCGAAGCGGCGGCGACGCTGGCGGCCGACTTCGACTCCTCCCGCCAGGCCGGCGACGCGGTCACCACCAGCATGGGGTCGGGGATCATCCCGGCCGAGGTCGAGATGATGACCACCTCATTCGGTCCTGCGAGGAGGACGCGCCGGCCGGCCTCAACCGTGACGCCGGCGCGATCCTGCTCGTTGAGCTCGACGGGCCCGCAGCCGAGGTCGCAGCGTTGTTCGACAACGTCCAGCAGCTGTGCCGCCAGGCGGGGGCGACGGGCATCCGGGTCGCCGGCGGCGACGACGAGCGCCAGCTGCTGTGGAAGGGACGCAAGGCGGCGTTCGGACCCGGCGACCACGCCGCCGACATGAGCGTGCCGCAGCTGGACCTTGGCATGATCGAGCCCGGCTACCCCGGCCACCAGTGGCACCACATCCTGGCCCTGATCGTCAACACCGCGCGCGCCGTCGGCTGCGACGCGATCGACGGCCCCTACGGCGACTACGGCGACCGCGACGGCTACCGGGAGTCCTGCCGTCGGGCGATGCTGCTGGGCTGCGACGGCAAGTGGTGCATCCACCCCTGGCAGGTCGAGATCGCCAACGAGACGTTCCCCCCCACCAAGGAGCAGTTCGCGCACGCCCAGCGGATGCTGGAGGCGTACCGCCATGCGGTCGGCGGGGGCAAGGGCGCGGCGTCGCTGGACGGCAAGATCATCGACGAGGCGTCGGGCAAGATGGCCGAGAAACTGGTCCGCCGCGGCCGCGCCGCCGGCATGGGCTGACCGCGGGTGCCCACCCACCGGCGCGGAACCCGGCCGCCCGCGCCGCGACGGACTCGTATGGCCGTCGCGTCGGCGCTGCTGCTCGCGCTGGCCGGGGCCTGCACCCCCGGCGGCCCGCCCGCTGAGGACGGCCCACCGACCGTCTCGCCGCAGCGCGCCGATCAGGATCGCCGCACGCTAGTGCCGGCGCCGTGGACGCTGCTGGGCACCACCCCCGACGAGCGCATCCTGACCGTCGCGTTCCAGTACGGAGGCGCGGCCAGCGGCTGCCAGGGCTTCCAGGACGCTGTCGTCGATGAGGGCCCCGAGCAGGTCGTGGTCTCCGTCCGGCTGTGGGACGCGGGGCGGACAGAGTGCAGCCTGGAGCTGATCGGCGACACGGTCGAGGTGGTCCTGGGTCGGCCGCTGGGGCAGCGGGCGCTGAGCGGTTGCGCCCCGGCCCCGGGGACGCACTGCCGGGCGCTTGGTCCGGAGACGGCTGCCGGGCAGGCTCATGCGGTGACCGCCGCCGGCGAGGCGGTCGTGGCTGCAGGCCGAGGTGCCGCCCTCGGCGTGGACCCCGACGACGGCCGGGTGCGCTGGGAGCAGCCTGTGGCCGGCGCCGACGTCGGCCTGGAGATCGTCGGCACTACCGTGTACGTCCGCGCGGACGACGACATCGTGGCCCTGGACGCCGCCACCGGCGATCAGCGCTGGCGCTCGACGGCGCTGCGGTCCGCAACCGGGCCGCCGGCGATCGACGCGGGACGGGTGTTCGGCGCTGCCCGGGCCGATCAGACGGTCGTGGCCCTGGACGCCGCGACCGGCGCGCTGGTGTGGTCGGCCGGCG
>DASZOD010000033.1:0-9529 GCA_035550935.1 Egibacteraceae bacterium
CACCGCTTTGTTCGGCGTCGGCCCAACAGCTGCCCGACGGCCAGGATCTGCTGGTCCGTGCCCGTGGTGGACGATAGGTGCCACGACCGTCCGCCGGGTGCTCTAGTGTCCTGTCCGTGGCACGAACAGCGGACGTCGACGAGATCGTGCTCGACCTGGACGGGCATGACGTCACCGTGTCCCATCCCGGCAAGGTGCTGTTCGCCGACCGCGGGGAGACCAAGCTTGACCTCGTAGGCTACTTCCAGGCCGTGCACGGGCCGGCGCTCGCGGCCATGGGCGGCCGGCCGGTGCTGCTCGAGCGCTTCCCGCACGGCGCCGGCGGGTCGTCGTTCTTCCAGAAGCGCGTGCCGAAGAACGCGCCCGAGTGGCTGCAGACCACGGTGGTCAGCACCGTCAACGGCACGCTGTCGCGAGCGTTGGTCGTCGCCGACCTGGCCCACCTGGTGTGGGCGGTGAACCTCGGCTGTCTGGGGTTCCACGTCTGGCCGTTCCTGGCCGCCGACCCAGAGCACGCCGACGAGCTGCGCTTCGACCTCGACCCGCAGCCCGGTGCCACCTTCGCGATGGCCTGCGAAGCGGCGTTCGAGCTGCGCACGCTGCTCGCCGAGGTGGGACTGTCGGGATACCCGAAGACGACCGGTCGCCGCGGCCTGCACGTGTACCTGCGACTGGAGCCGCGCTGGGACTCCTACCAGGTGCGCTCCGCCGCCGTCGCAGTCGCGCGTGAGCTGGAACGGCGGCGCCCCGACCTCGTCACCGCGGCCTGGTGGAAGGAGCAGCGCGGCGAGCGCGTCTTCGTCGACTTCAACCAGAACGCCCCGCACAAGACGGTCTTCGGCGCGTGGAGCGTGCGGCCACGCCCCGGCGCCCAGGTGTCCACGCCGGTGGCATGGGCCGAGCTGGAGGCCATCGACCCCGACGCGCTCACCATCGCCACGGTGCCCGCCCGCGTCGCGGGCTCCGGCGACCCCTGGGCCGACCTGCCGGCGCAATCGCTCGAGCCTTTGCTCGCGCTGCACGAGCGCGACCGTGCCAACGGCCTGCACGACGCCCCCTGGCCGCCGGTCTACCCGAAGATGGCCGACGAGCCCCCCAGAGTGGCCCCCAGCCGCGCCGCACGAGAGGCGACGCCGCAGCGTGGGCCCCCGCCGGGTTGACCGCCAAGCGGATACCCCCACCTCCGGGAAGCTGGGGCCGGCGTCGCTATGGTGCCGGTCATGGTCGACGACGTGCCCGACGCGCCCGCTGCCGCCTCGCGGGCGATGCACGCGGTTGTGCTCGCCCTGGCGCGGGAACGGGCGCTGGAGCCGGTGCTCGAACGGCTCGTGGAAGCGGCCCGCGAGTTGGTGGACGCACGCTACGCGGCGATCGGAATCCCCGACGGGCTGGGCGGGTTCGCGAAGTTCCTCTTCACCGGCATGACCGAGCAGCAGGTCGCCGCGATCGGGCCGCTGCCGCGGGTGCACGGGCTGCTGGCGGCCATGCTCGAGCAGACCGACAGCCACCGCACCGCCGACATCACCACCGATCCCCGTTTCCGGTACTGGCCGCCGGCGCACCCGGATATGCGCTCCTTCCTCGGCGTTCCGGTGGTCAGCCAGGGCGAGGTCATCGCCGCGCTCTACTGCACCGACAAGGAGGGTGCTGCAGCGTTCACCGCCGCCGACCAGGCGTGCATGGAGCTGCTGGCAGCACACGCGGCGGTGGCGATCGACAACGCGCGGCTGTGGGAACGCAGCCGCGAGCTGATCCTTGCCGAGGAGCGCGCCGCCACGGCAAGGGAGCTGCACGACGCGATGAGTCAGCGGCTGTTCAGTCTCGCGCTCACCGCCGACGTCGCCCGGCGCGCCTTGCCCGAGGATCCCGCGGCGGCGGCCGGGCACCTGGACACGGTCCGCGAGCTCGTCGCCGGGGTGCAGCGCGAGCTGCGGGGGCTCATCACCGACCTGGGCCCGGCCGATCTCGCCGCCGAGGGGCTCGGCGCCGCGCTGCGCCAGCACACGCGCCTGCTGGACCGCGTCAGCGAACTGCGGGTCCACGCGGAGATCGGCGACGTCGATCTCGATCCGATGCGCGCACGCGAGCTGCTGCTTCTCGCACAGGAGGCGCTGCACAACGCGCTGCGCCACGCCGGCGCCGGCTCGGTGCGGGTGGCCCTGGTCGAGGACGGCGACGCGGTGCGGCTGGTCGTCGCTGACGACGGCGTCGGCTTCGACCCCCACGACGAGCGCATCCGAGCTCGCCACCTGGGGCTGGCCTCGATGCGCGAGCGGGCGCGGACCGCGGGCGGCCGCCTGCGCATCGACAGCGCTCCGGGAGCGGGCACGACGGTCAGCGCCGAGGTGCCGCGTGGCTGAGCGCATCCGGGTGCTGGTCTGCGACGACCATCCGGTGGTGCGCCAGGGCCTGCGCACCTTCCTGGACGCCCGGGACGACCTTGAGGTCGTCGCCGACGCCGACGACGGCGAGGAGGCGGTCCGCAAGGCACGGCACCTCGCCCCCGACGTGGTGCTGATGGACCTGCTGCTGCCCGGCGAGCTCGACGGCATAGCCGCCACCGCGCGGATCCTCGCCGACCGACCCGACACGCGGGTGCTGGTGCTGACCAGCTACCCCGGCGACGACAACGTCCTGGCGGCGGTGCGCGCCGGCGCCGTCGGCTACCTGCTCAAGGACGTCGCTCCCGCCGACCTCGAGGCGGCCATCCGCGCCGCGCACCGCGGGGAGGCCGTGCTCGCTCCGCGCGTCACCGGGGTGGTGCTGGCCGCCGCGACCCGCGACCAGCGTCTCCATCGCGGGCTGGACGAACTCACCGCGCGCGAGCGCCAGGTGCTGGCGCTGCTGGGTGAGGGCCTGACCAACCGGCTGATCGCGCGCCGCCTCGGCGTCGCCGAGAAGACCGTCAAGACCCACGTCTCCCACCTGCTGGCCAAGCTCCGACTGGCCGACCGCACCCAGGCGGCGCTGCTCGCCGCCCGCGAAGGGCTCGTGGCCGACCCCGCCGACGCCGGGTCCTAGGACCTGCGACCGCGACGACCGGGCCCCGCGACCGAGGCGGCGGGAGGCGGCGCCGGTCACTCTCGTCGGTGCAGGACACCAGGCAGCATCCAGGAGGTTGCCATGGCCACCGCCATCGTCACCGGCGCGTCGCGCGGACTGGGCAGGGCCCTGGCGCGCGCCCTGGCCGCCAACGATTGGACCGTCGTCGCCGACGCCCGGGACGCCGACGCCTTGGACCGGGCGCTGGCCGACGCGCCCGGGACCGTGCGCGTGCCCGGCGACGTCACCGAACCCGACCACCGTGCGGCGCTGGTGCGCGCCGCGGTCGACGCCGGCGGCCTCGACGCGCTGGTGTGCAACGCCGGCACGCTGGGGCCGGCGCCGCCGCCGCAGCTGGCCGACCTCGACCTGACGGCGTTCGCCGAGACCCTGGCGACGAATACCGTCGCCCAGGCCGGGCTGATCCAGGCGGCGCTGCCGGCGCTACGGCCCGGCGGCGTGGTCGTCGCCGTCACCTCCGACGCGGCTCTCGAGCCCTACCCGGGCTGGTCGGCCTACGGTGCATCCAAGGCCGCCCTCGAACAGATCGCCAACGTCCTGTCGGCCGAGCGCCCCGACCTGCGCGTCTACCGCGTCGACCCCGGCGACATGCGCACCGCGATGCACGCCGCGGCGTTCCCTCACCAGGGCCTCTCCCACCTTCCGGAGCCCGAGGTCAGCGTCCCCGGGCTGGTGCGGCTGCTCGACGGGCACCTGCCCAGCGGCCGCTACGAGGCCCGCGCGGTGGCCGTCGCGGACGGGGTGATCGGATGACCGCCGCGGTGACCCCGTCCACGCCCGCCGGGGTCGATGTCGGCGTCACCTGGCCGCGGCGCTCGCTGCCGACCGGGCCCGTGGCCACCGGCCCGATCGAAGCGAGCGGGCAACCGCGCGACGCCGCGCGCCTGCTCGTCGCCCGCCGCGGGGACGGCGCGCTCAGCCACCACCGACTGTGGGACCTGCCCGAGGTGCTCGACGCCGGCGACGTCCTGGTGGTCAACACCTCGGCGGTGCTGCCCGCCGCGCTGCCGGCCCGGGCCGCCGACGGCACCCCGTTGCGGCTGCACCTGGCCACCCGCGACCCGGACGGCGACGTGCGCGCCCTGCGCCGTTGCGCCCCGGCCGGCGCCGACTGGATCGTGGAGCTGCGCCGCCCGCGGGGGCTGGGCTCCGAACCCCACCTGCACGCCCGCGCCGGGCAGGTGCTCGCGCTGCCCGACGGCGGTCGCGCGCGGCTGCGCGCCTCCGCCGCAGCCGGCCCAGGCGGCGTCGGCACGCGTCTGTGGCGGGCGACGCTGGCGCTGCCGCGCCCGCTGCCGGCCTACCTCGACGCGCACGGCGCCCCCATCCGCTACGCCGACGCCCAGCGGGCTTGGCCGCTGGAGACCTACCAGACGGTGTTCGCCCGGCATCCCGGCAGCGCCGAGTCGCCCAGCGCCGCCCGGGGGTTCACCCCGGCTCTGGTGGCCCGGCTGGTCGCTGCCGGGGTGGACCTTGCGCCGGTCGTCTTGCACACCGGCGTGTCCTCCCAGGAAGCCGGCGAGCCGCCCGCGGCGGAGTGGCACCACGTACCCGCAGCCACCGCCGCGCGCGTCAACGCCGCCCGCCGCGTGGTGGCAGTGGGCACCACCGCGGCCCGGGCCCTGGAGACCGCCGCTGGGCCCGACGGGACCGTGCGCCCCTCAGAGGGCTGGACCGACCTGGTGGTCACCCCCCAGCGCGGTCTGCGCGTCGTCGACGGGCTGCTCACCGGCTGGCACGAGCCCGAGGCCAGCCACCTGGCGCTGCTCGAGGCGGTCGCCGGCCCCGAGCTCGTCGCGGCGTCCTACGCGGCCGCAGCCGAGGCGGGCTACCGCTGGCACGAGCTCGGTGATGCCCACCTCGTGCTGCCCTGAGCGACGCAGGGCGTCGGCTGGCCCGCCCGACACCTCTCCATGGCAGCGACCACACGATCGCACGAACAGCGCCCGCGTGGCGTGGGAGTGCGCTATATGCTTTGACAAGCATATACGTCTAGAAGCATACTGTGCCCGGTGCCCCTGGACCCGTTCTCCGTGCTTGCCGACCCGACCCGGCGGCGGATCCTCGACCAGCTGCGCTCGTCGGAGCGCAGCGTGGGTGCGCTCGTCGAGGCGCTCGCGGTCAGCCAGCCGACCATGTCCAAGCACCTGAGGGTGCTGCGCGAAGCCGGCTTCGTGTCGTGTCGGACAGCGGCGCAGCAGCGCATCTACCGGGTCGAAACAGGACCGTTCGAGCTCCTCGACGGCTGGCTGGAGCCGTACCGCCGCTTGTGGACCCGCCACCTCGACGCCCTCGAGCGTCATCTCGACAACCAGGAGGAGTAGCGATGGACCGACCCAGCGTCGCACCCGGCGCGCTCGCGCAGGTGGACTACCATGCCACCGAGGATCGCTGGACGCTCGTCTTCGTCCGCGACCTGAGGCATCCGCCCCAGAAGGTGTGGACGGCGCTGACCGAGCCGGCGCAACTGCTCGAGTGGGCGCCGTTCACGGCCGACCGGAACCTCGGCAGCGTCGGCGACGCGACCCTGACGATGATCGACGGCGATACATCGCAGGACCTCCCCGCGTCGGTGCGTCGCGCCGAACCGCCCACGGTGCTCGAATACACGTGGGGAGACGACGTGGTGCGCTGGGAGCTGGCGGCAACCGACCGGGGGACGCGGCTGACCCTCCGGCACACGGTGCAGGACCGGGAGTGGTTGCCCAAGGTGGCCGCCGGCTGGCACCTCTGCCTGGTTGTCGCCGAGCACCTGCTCGACGGGGCGCCCGTCGGTCCGATCCGCGGCGAGGACGCCAAGAACTACGGATGGGACGACCTGCACGACGCGTATGCCGAGAAGCTGGCCGACCGCGGCTGAGGATGACGCCCGTGGCGCTCATCTGCATGTTCACCAGGCGCAGGGCGGTGCGCGTGCCGGGGGCATCCGGTGGTGTCGGCGACGGCGCCGTCCGCCGCCTCACTGACCGGCGAGGGCGTATGTGGACGGCTCACCCTGCGCGCGGCGCGGCCGACGCGGAGCTCCAGCGTGGTCGCACAGTTTCTGCCGGTTACGGGGATCTGTGGACGACCTGACCGGGTCATGGTTGCATGCTCATCCCGTGCGGCTGCGGCCGCGTCACCGACGTCCGATCGCCCGACTCCGTCTGGCATCAGGAGCACACCGATGGGCCCAGCGACCGCTCCGCGCCAACCCGTACCAGACGCCCCTTGTACATGAGCGGCAGGCCGGCGGCGCGTTGGCCTGCGACAGGGTGCACAGTCCGGCGATGACCCCCCTCGCCGCTGGAGCACTGGACCCGCAAGGTCCCGCAGCGGAGGCGATTGCGGACCTGTGGTGGCTGATGTTCGGCTTGGGCTTCGCGGTGTTCGCCGTCGTCGGCGGGCTGCTCGCGTTCGCGTTGTTCTGGCGGCGGCCGCCAACGGAGGAGACATCGGGTGACAGCCCAAGTGCCCGGGCCTGGATCGTCGGCGGTGGCGTGGTGATGCCGGTGATCGTGCTGGTGGTGGTGCTGGTCGCGTCGGTGTCGGCGATGCGGTTCGTGCCCAACCACGCGCCGCAGGGCGCGCTGGTGATCGAGGTCGTCGGGCACCAGTGGTGGTGGGAGGTCCGCTATCCCGACCCGGGCGTCACCACCAGAAACGAGCTGCACCTGCCGGTTGGACGCCCGGTGGCGCTGCAGCTCACCTCTGCCGACGTGATCCACAGCTTCTGGGTGCCGGCGCTGGGCGGCAAGATGGATTTGCTGCCCGACGGCGTGAACACGCTGGTCCTGCAAGCCGACGAGCCGGGCGAGCACCTCAGCCACTGCGCGGAGTTCTGCGGCCTCCACCATGCGACGATGCGGTTGACGGTCGTGGCCGAGCCGGCGGAGCGGTTCACCGCGTGGCTCGCCCGCCAGGAAGGCGGCAGCGGGTGAACGGCGAGCGGCCGCCGCGGTCCGGAGACGAGGCACCACGGGTCACCGAGCCGCTGACCGGCGACGAGCTCAACCGCCTGTGGGCCGACCCGCCAGGTCTTCGCGGCCAACTGACGGGCGTGCAGAACGACAAGATCGGCGCTCGGCTGTTGCTGACCGGGTTCTTCTTCGTGCTCCTGGGCGGCAGCTTCGACTCGCTTGTCATGCGCACGCAGCTGGCAGTTCCCGACAACACTCTGGTCAGCCCGCAGCTGTACAACGAGCTGTTCACCAACCACGGGTCGGTGACGATGTTCCTCGTCATCCTCCCGATCTTCGAGGGCTTTGCGATCCTGCTGCTGCCGCTGCTGCTGGGCACCCGCGAGATGCCGTTCCCGCGGCTGGGCGCCTTCTCGTACTGGACGTTCCTCCTCGGCGGGTTGCTGTACTACAGCAGCACGCTGTTCAAGATGGTGCCCGACGCCGGCTGGTTCGCCTACACCCCGCTGAGCGGCCCCGAGTTCTCCCCGGACCTGGCCCTGGACTTCTGGGTTCTCGGCCTGGGCGTGGCCGAGGTCGGCGCCATCGCGGCCGGCATCGAGATCATCATCGGCGTGCTGAAGATGCGGGCACCGGGCATGACCCTCAGTCGCATGCCGCTGTTCGCCTGGGCCGTCCTGGTGATGGCCTTCATGATCCTGTTCGCCTTCACGCCCCTCATCATCGGCAGCCTGCTGCTGGAGCTCGACCGCGGGTTCGGCACCCAGTTCTTCGACCCGCAGCTGGGCGGCAGCTCGAAGCTGTGGCAGCACCTGTTCTGGATCTTCGGCCACCCTGAGGTGTACATCCAGTTCGTGCCCGCGGCCGGCATCGTGTCGATGATCCTGCCCGTCTTCGTGCGCCACCGGATCGTCGGTTACCGGTGGTTCGTCGCTTCGCTGGTTGCCGTCGGGTTCCTGTCCTTCGCCCTGTGGGCGCACCACATGTTCGCCGTCGGGCTCCCACCGCTCGTGCTGAGCTTCTTCGCCGCAGCCAGCATGGCCATCGCCGTCCCCGCGGGCGTGCAGATCTTCGGCTGGCTCGCCACGATCCGCCAGGGCCGACCCGTCTGGAAGACGCCGTTCCTGTTCGTCGTCGGCTTCCTGATCATCTTCACCATCGGCGGCATCACCGGAGTGATGGTCGCGTCCGTGCCGTTCGACCTGCAGGTGCACGACACGCACTTCGTCGTCGGCCACCTGCACTACGTGCTCATCGGCGGCGTCGCCTTCCCGATCTTCGCCGGGGTCTACTACTGGTTCCCGAAGTTCACCGGCCGCCTCCTGGACGAGCGCCTCGGCAGATGGAACTTCTGGCTGCTGTTCG
The DNA here is from genome assembly GCA_035550935.1 of Egibacteraceae bacterium. GTDB lineage: Bacteria > Actinomycetota > Nitriliruptoria > Euzebyales > Egibacteraceae > DASZOD01. The sequence goes on from DASZOD010000033.1 coordinate 8,328, forward strand.
TCGGCGTCAACACCGCCTTCTTCCCGATGCACTTCGCCGGGCTGCTCGGCATGCCGCGGCGCGCGTACACGTACCCGGCGGGACTGGGATGGGAGATCCCCAACCTCATCTCGACCGTCGGCGTCTACATCATCGTGCCGGGCATCGCGGTGTTCGTCTGGAACGTCGTGCGCACCCTGCGGCGCGGCGAGCCGGCCGGAGCCAACCCCTGGGGCGGCGACACCCTGGAGTGGGCCGTCCCGTCGCCGCCGGCCGAGCACGGGTGGTCGATCCTGCCGATCGTGCGCAGCCGTCACCCGCTGTGGGACCAAGACGACCTGGACAGCGGCGACGAACGTCTGGAGCGCTTCGTCCACGGCCTGTCGCAGTGGCCGCTGCGCTGGCGCGCCGCGGCCATCGTCGGCACCGCCGACGGCCGACCTCAGGAGGTCTTCCGCGTCTCCGACCCGTCGATCTGGCCGCTCGTGGCCGCCTTCGGCGTCGTGCTCATCTTCATGGCCGAGCTGTTCAAGCTCCGCACAGGCGCCCTGGTCGGCGCGCTGGTCATCATCGGTGCGGTGATCCGCTGGAACTGGCCGGTCAAGGCGCCCATGACGATCGAGGAGGAGGACGCGTTCGAGCGCGAGTACGGCGTGCCGGTCAACGCCCACGGCAGCGTCGTCGTGGCCACATGGGGCACCGGCCTGGCGATCCTGTTCGCCAGCATCGCCTTCGCGAGCCTCTTGCTCAGCTACTTCTACCTCCGCTTGGAGAACCCGATGTGGCCGCCTGCGGGGGTGGCCGAGCCGCGGCTGACGTGGGCGCTGCTCGCCGCGGCGCTGATGGTCGTCAGTGGGTTCGCGGTGCGCGCCGCACTGCGCCGCGTGAATGCCGAAGATCACGCCGGGTTCGTGCGCGGGCTCGTGGCCGCGCTGCTGCTCGCCGGCGTGGCGGGCGCCGTCCAGTGGGGCGACATCTCGAGACTGGACTACCACGGCACGACCCACGCGTACGGGTCGATCTTCTTCACCTTGGCCGGGTTCGTGTCCGCGGTCGCTCTCGGTGCGGTGATCGCCCTGACGATGACGCTGTACTGGGCCTTGCGCGGGCTGTACACCCATCAGCGCCACGCTCCCATCGCCAACGTCGCCCGCTGCTGGGCGGCGATGGTCGCGATCTGGGTGGTCGGCTTCGGCACCCTGTACCTAGGACCGCTCCTGACA
>DASZOD010000034.1:0-7789 GCA_035550935.1 Egibacteraceae bacterium
AGACCCCGAGCGCCTCGACGGGCGGCCACGGCCCGGTTGCCGCTCGGGCCGGCTGTGCGAGGATGGCCCGCATGGCCCGACCCACCCCGCTCACCCCCCAGGGTGAGGACTTCCCGCGCTGGTACCAGGACGTGGTCGCCAAGGCCGAGCTGGCCGAGAACGGCCCGGCCCGGGGCACCATGATCATCAAGCCCTGGGGCTACGCGATCTGGGAGGCCATCCAAGGCGAGCTGGACGCGCGGATCAAGGCGACCGGTCACCACAACGCCTACTTCCCCATGCTGATCCCGCACTCGTTCCTGCAGCGTGAGGCCGAACACGTCGAGGGCTTCAGCCCCGAGCTGGCCATCGTCACCCACGGCGGGGGCCAGCAGCTGGCCGAGCCGCTGGTCGTGCGCCCCACCTCCGAGACGGTCATCGGCGACGCGATGGCGCGCTGGGTCCAGGGCTACCGGGACCTGCCGGTGCTGCTCAACCAGTGGGCGAACGTCGTGCGCTGGGAGCTGCGCCCGCGGCTGTTCCTGCGCACCACCGAGTTCCTGTGGCAGGAGGGCCACACGGCCCACGCCACCTGGGAGGAGGCCCAGGCCGAGACGCTGAGGATCCTCGTCGACGTCTACGAGGAGGTGGTGCGCGACGTCCTGGCGATGCCGGCGCTGCGGGGCCGCAAGACCCCCCGGGAGACGTTCGCGGGCGCGGTCGTCACCTACACCCTGGAAGGGCTCATGCGCGACGGCAAGGCGCTGCAGCTGGGCACCAGCCACAACCTGGGGCAGAACTTCGCGCGGGCGTTCGGCATCCAGTTCACCGACGACACCGGCGAGCGGCGGTTCGCCTACACCACCTCCTGGGGGGTGACCACCAGGCTGGTGGGGGCGCTCGTCATGGCCCACGGCGACGACCGCGGGCTGCGGCTGCCCCCGGCGGTGGCTCCCACCCAGGCCGTGGTGCTGGCGGTCAAGGACGAGGCCGTGGTCGCCGCCCGCAGGCTGGCCGCCGACCTGCAGGCCGCGGGGGTGCGGGTCCTTCTGGACGACCGCATCAGCCAGTCGTTCGGTCGTCGGGCGGTGGACTGGGAGCTCAAGGGCGTGCCGCTGCGTCTCGAGGTCGGCCCGCGGGACCTGCAGGCCGGCAACGTCACCGTGGTGCGCCGGGACCGGGAGGGCAAACAGGCCATGGCGCTGGACGCGGTGGTGGCCACCGTGCCCGGCCTGCTCGACGACATCCAGACGGCGCTGCTGACCGAGGCCCGCCGGCGACGGCAGGCCGCCACCCGCGACGTCGAGGCGCTGGAGGAGGTCGACGGCGCCGGCTTCCTGCGCCTGCCCTGGAAGGCGGTCGAGGTCGAGGGGGAGCAGCGCCTGGCCGAGTCGGGCTACAGCGTGCGCTGCCTGGTCACCGCCGAGGACGGCCTGCCCGCCCCCGGTGAGGAAGACGGCCTGGTCGCCTACGTGGCCCGGGCCTACTGACAAGCAGGGGCATGTCCTTCCCGCTGCTGGTGATCGCCGCCCTGGGCGCGATCGCAATCGTGGTCGGCAAGCTCGCCAAGCGGGCAATCCCCGAGATCGTCGTGTTCCTGGGCCTGGGCATACTCATCGGCCCGCAGGGCCCCTTCCGACTCATCAACGACGACAACATCCGCTCGCTGGTCCTGCTCACCCAGGTAGCGCTGGCCGCGGTGATCTTCCTCATCGGCGACCGCCTGCGCTTCGACGACCTCAAGGAACGGCGACGCCTGCTGGTGCCCCTGAACCTGGTCCAGGTGGCGCTGTCGTCGGCGCTCGTGCTCGCCGTCATGAGCGTCATCGGGGTCGACACCCGCATTGCGGTGGTGCTGGCGCTGATCGCGGCCGAGACCGGTGTCCTCACCATCACCGCCACGGTCAGCGGGGAGCGCGCGCGAGGCGACTACACCAACGTGCTGTTGACCAGTGTGGGGCTGACGAACGTGGCGGTGGCGGCGCTCTTCGGCCTGGCGTTCCCGTTCGTGCTGGCCGCCACCGCCGGCAGCGACTCGCTGCTGGTCAGCGCGCAGGTGTTCCTGCGGCTGGTGATCCTGTCCGCGCTGGTGGGCGTGGCCGGGGGCTGGCTGCTGCGCACCTTCGCGCGGAACTTCGAGACCTCCGGGGAGCTGCTGCTGTTCCTGCTGCTCGTGCTGATCGGCCTCACCGGCGCCGCCCGAGCGGGCCGGGGGTCGGTCGTGGTCAGTGCCCTCATCGCCGGCCTGTACGTCGCGAACACCGCGCCCTGGCTCGCCGACCGGCTGTTCGCCGCCGTCCGGGCGCTGGAGGCCCCGATCTACCTGGCGTTCTTCACCGTGGCCGGAGCCGGCATCCACCTGGACGAGCTCGCGTCGGTGGGCGGGCTGGCGGCTGCCTACATCGCCGCCCGGGGGCTCGGCAAGGTGGGCGGCTCGCTGGTGGGCAGCCTGCTGTCTCGGGAGCCCGCGGCCGTGCGCTTCGGCCTGCGCGCCGGCGCCGGGCTACTGCCTCACGCCGGCATGGCCATCGGCCTGGTCGCGCTGGTCGTCGAGCAGGCCCCCGCGCTGGCCGACACCGTCTCGGCGGTCGTGCTCGGCTCGATCCTCGTGTTCGAGCTGGCTGGCCCCATCCTCACCCGCCGGGCGCTTCGGGCGGCGGGCGACGCGGGCAAGGCGCGCCGCAACGCGCGGCTGGAGGAGCTCCCGGACCTGGCGCAGACGGGGACGTTCGAGCGCGTGCTCGTGCCCGTCGGCAGCCTGGAGGTGGTCCTGCCGCGGCTGCCGTTCCTGCTGGACCTCGTGGCCAGTCTGGACGCCGAGCTGATCGCGGTGCACGTCTCCAGGCCCGGCTCGGGGCTGGGCGAACGCCACGAGCCCCGGGTGCTCGAACTCGTCCGTCGGGTGGCTGAGGAGCGCAACGTCGTCTGCCACACCGTGCATCGGGTGTCCGAGGAGGTCGCCGCGACGCTGGTGGCCGTCGCCGACGAGTCGGATGCGAACCTCGTCGTGATGGGCGAGCCGGCGCGCGGCGGCCTGTTGGAGCCATCCCGGTGGGGCCGCATCGCCCAGCGGGTGACGCGCGAGCTCGCGGTGCCGGTCCTCGTCTACCCTGTCGACCCGAGCCATCCGGAGCGGGTGCCGGACGTCTACGTGCGCCGGGCGCTGCAGGCCACCGTCGCCGACGCCGCCGCCGGCAACGAGCCGGCCCGGGAGCGGCCCGAGCCCGGCCCGCCACCCGATGCCGCGGGTGGCCCACGCCGCAGCGGGCGCCTACCATGACCCCCAGGTCGGCAGCGACGAAGGGAGCACGCCTGTGAGCGAACGAGAGACGATCGAACCGATACTGACCGAGCGCTTCGACGAGGCTTACGTGTTCGCCAGCGAGCTGCACCGCTGGCAGCTGCGCAAGGGCACTGCGGTGCCCTATCTGTCCCACCTGCTCGCCGTCGCGTCGCTGGTGCTGGAAGACGGCGGTGACGAGGACGAGGCGATCGCCGCGTTGCTCCACGACGCGGTCGAGGACCAGGGCGGCGTGGCCACGCTCAACGAGATCCGCCGCCGCTTCGGCGAGCGCGTCGCCGACATGGTGCTGCAGGCCACCGACCACGACCCGGCGCGGGACCGCCCCGCCTGGCACGTGCGCAAGAAGGCCTACGTCGCGGCGCTGCCCGAACGTCACGCGTGCCACCGCGTCGTCCTGGCCGACAAGCTGCACAACGCCCGCTCGATCCTGGCCGACTACCGACGGGTCGGCGACCAGGTGTGGCTGCGCTTCAGCGCGGGCCGGGAGGTGCTGGGCTACCTACGGGCGCTGGCCGACATGTTCACCCAGATCAGCGCCAGCGCGCTGGCGGTCGAGCTCGACCACACCGTCGCGGAGCTGGAGCGCCTGGACCGGGCCGACGCCCGCCGTCCGACCGCCGCCGGGGTCTGATCGCCGCCGGGGTCTGACCGCCGCCGGGGTCTGATCGCCGCCGGGGTCTGCCCGCCGCCGGGGCCTCACCGCCGTCGGGGGCGGATCCTGCGGCGGCCGCCGCCGGGCGGGGCCGCTACGCGGGGAGCGGCCCGGGAGGCCTGGCCCCCTCACCACGCCAGGCCGAGCGGGCCCGGGCGAAGACCTCCTGCAGCGGCAGAGCCGCAGCGGCGGCAGCTGCGGCGCAGTCGCCGTGGTCGGGCGCCACGTTGACGACACTGCCGCCGAGCCGGCCGATCTTCAGTCGCACCGGCTGGCCGGCGACCTCCACGGTCGCCCACTCCAGGTCCAGCGTCCAGCGGTCCACCACCCGCCCGCGCACCCCCAGCGCCGTGGTCTCGGTGAACAGCAGCCGACGCAGCCCCTCGCCGTGCTGGGGGTCGGCGACGCAGGCGACCTCCAGAGCCGGGCGTCCCCTGTGCCCGTGCACCGGGCGGACCCAGGCGTCGTCTGCACCCGCCCGCCGCAGCGCGTCGAGCAGGGCCGGAACGAGCTCGCCGGGCAGGTCGTCGACGGTCGCCTCCAGCAGCAGGGCCTGGCGGGGGGGCCGACCTTCGGCGGGCTGGCCGACGACCAGTCGCAGCAGGCCGGGGCGGCGCAGCTCGCGGCCGCCGGCACCGTAGCCGACGCGGTCGATCACCAGCGACGGCATCGGTCCCCAGTGGTCGACCCACTCGGCCAGCAGCGCCGCACCGGTGGCGGTGCACAGCTCAGCGGTCTCACCGGTGGCCATCGTCGGGGCGCCCCGCAGCAGCTCCAGCACCGCAGGGGCAGGCACCGGCAGAAGGCCGTGCTCGGTACGGGTCATGCCGGTTCCCAGCGCCACCGGGGCGCAGCTCAACGACCTCGCCCCCAGCAGGTGCAGGCCGGCGCACACCCCGACGACATCGACGATGGCGTCGAGCGCGCCAAGCTCGTGGAAGTGCACCCGCTCCAGCTGCTGGCGGTGGAGCTTGGCCTCGACCTCGGCCAGGCGGCGAAACGCCGACAGGGCGCGGCTGCGCACCGGCTCGGGCAGCCGGGCCTGGGCCAGCAGCTCGCGCACGTTGGGCCAGGTCCGCACCACCCGCTCTTCGCGCGTGCGCACGCTGACCTGGGTGGCCGCCAGCCCGGCCCGGGTGACCGGCTCGGCGACCAGCTCCCAGCCTTCCAGGGCCAGCCCGCCGAGCATCTCGACGACCGCGCCGGCCTCGACGCCCGCGTCGACCACCGCTGCCAGCAGCAGGTCGCCGCTGGCGCCCGAGAACGGGTCGACGTGGCCGACGGTCACCACGCCCGCCGGCGACCGCTGCGCGGTCGCCCTCGCCCTATGATCCCCGCCCACCCCGGCGCGGTCCATGGCGCGGCAGTCTACGTTGGTCCCGGCTGCTTCCCTGGGAGGTCGATGGCCATCCACAGCGCCCGCCGCGGCAGCGCCCGCCGCGGCGGCGGCCGGAGCGCGGCGCCCCCGCTCGTGGCCGGCGTCCTGCCGCGCGACGCGGTCCTGCTGGGCGGGCTGGCGGTGGTCGTGGCGGCCGCAGCGGCGCTGCGCCTGCCGCACCTGTCGGCGCACCTGCCGGCGCTGGTGCACCCCGACGAGCCGACCGTGGTCGGACGCGCCCTGGGCGTGCTGGACGGCCAGCTGGTCCCTCCCCAGTTCGACTGGCCGCCGCTGTCGGCCTACGTCATGGCGGCCGCCGTCGCCGTCACCGGCCTGGTCGAGCCGGGGCTGGCCGCCGACCCCGGCAGGCTGTACCTGCTGGGGCGCCTGCTGTTCCTGGCCGTGGCCGTGACCGCCGTGGCGCTGACCGGGCTGCTGGGGGCGGCGCTGGCCGAGCGCCCGGGCAGCGGCGCTGCCCGGGACGGGCGCTGGCCGGTGCGCACCACGGCCTGGGTCGCGGCCGGGGCGATGGCCATCTCCTACACCAGCCTGCGCCTGAGCCGCATCGCCCATCCCGAACACCTGCAGATCGTGTGGACGCTCGCCGCGCTGCTGGCGACCCTCGCCTACGACCGCTGCCGACGGCTGCGCTGGCTGGCGGCGGCCGGGGCGCTGGCGGGCCTGGCCGGCGCGACGAAGTACCTGGGCGTCACCGTGGCGCTGCCGGCGGCCGTGGCGGTGTGGTGGTGGCCGGGGGCGCCGGCGCGCCGGCGCGGCGTGCACCTCGCGCTGCTGGCCGGGTCGGCGGCGGCGGCCTTCGTCGCCGGCACCCTCGGCACGGTGCTGCGCGGCGGGCGCTTCGTCGAGGGGCTCCTGTGGCAGGTCGGCCACCAGGCCGGCGGCCACCTGGGCTACGAGGCAGCCGGTCCCGGCTGGCTGTTCCACTTCACCACCGCCATGCCGGGCAACTGGGGGTGGCCGCTGACGCTGCTGGCGGCCGGCGGCAGCGGCTGGGTGGCCGCCCGCGGCAGCCGGCCGCAACGGCTGGTCGCACTGTTCGCCGTGGCGCTGTTCGTCGTCATCGGCGCGTCGCGGGTGCGCTTCCCCCACTACCTGCTGATCGTCTACCCGGAGCTGGCCGCGCTCGCGGCGGTCGCACTGGTGCACACGGTCGGCGGCCTGGCCCGCCGGGGCCGGCTGGCGCGGGGCGCCGGCGCCGTCCTGGCAACAGCCGTGGCCGGGTCCGCGCTGGCGGCCGGCCTGGACGACGTCCGCCTCCTGCGCGCCTCGGGCAGCCCCGACACCAGGCTGCTGGCCGCCGAGGCGGTGGCGACGTTGGACGGGCCGGTGTGGGCCGAGGGCCACTCCGTGCCCGACCCTCCGGGGGTGGCGGTGTTCTCGTTCGGCACCACTCCTCAGGTGCTGGACTGCGGCTGCTACGCGGTGGTCAGCTCCTACCAGGAGCAGCGCTACCGGCGGCGCCCCGACCTGTACCGGGCCGAGAGCGCCGTCTACGAGCGCCTGCGGGCTCAGGGCCGGGTGGTCGCGGTGATCGCTCCGGCCGTACCGTTGAGCTACCGCTGGGACCTGCTGCCCCAGTGGGGCGTCGGCGAGCTGCCCTTGTCCGGCCCGGTGGGGCCGACCGGGCCGACCATCACCATCCTCGACCTGCGCTCGCCGACCGGCGTGGTCGCGGGACGGCGGTTCCCCGACCGCGAGGCGGTCGGGGACTAGACTGCGGCGACGACCGACTGGGGAGCATGGGAGATGGCGTTGGAGCTGACGACCGCCACGGTCGGGCTGCTGCTGGTGGCGGCGATCGCGCTGGCGGCGATCGCGCTGGCGCTGTCGACCGCGGCCCTGGTGGGGCAGCGCCGGGTACGCGGCGCCTACCGGGCGTTCTCGCTGGGCAGCCGCGACGACGTGCTGACGCTGCTGCAGCGCCACATCGACGCGGTGGAGGGTCTGCGCCAGCGCGTCGACGGCGTCCAGTCCTACGCCCAGGAGCTGCGCGGGCTGCTGCGCAGCGGCGTCAGCCGGGTCGCGACGGTGCGCTACGACGCCTTCGACGACATGGGCGGGCGCATGTCGTTCTCGGCCGCCCTGCTCGACGAGAACGGCGACGGTCTGGTGCTCACGTCGATCAACGGGCGCACCGAGACCCGGACCTACGCCAAGCCGGTGCTGGGGGGCAACAGCCGCCACAACCTGTCGGAGGAGGAGGAGCGGGCCATCGCCGACGCCATGGCCCAGTCGGGGCGCGGCGGCCCGCGGGAACGCGAGGTTGCGGCGGCCCGCCGCAGCGTCGGGCCGCGGCGTCCTCCCGCCCCCGTTGAGGCCTGAACTCCCCCCGGCCGCTGATGCCAGACCCTTCGGGCGCGACCGACTCTGTCGCCTTCCTCGGACCCGAGGGCACCTTCACCTCCGAAGCTGCCCGCCGGGCCGCCCCCGCGGCGCCGCGCCGCCCGCTGCCCAC
>DASZOD010000035.1:0-15772 GCA_035550935.1 Egibacteraceae bacterium
GCGCCCGCGCCGAGGGCGGGTCCGGCGGGCGCAGCCCCAGCAGCACCGAGCACACCGGCCACGCCCGCCAGCCCTGGATGGCCAACAGCAGCCGCGCCCGGTGGATCTGCTCTTCGCGGGTGGCCTCGTGGGGCAGCCCGGTCCCCCCGACCAGGTACCAGCTCTCGGGCAGGAACTGCAGCCCCCCGTAGTAGCCGTTGCCGGTGTTGATGTGCCAGTTGCCCCCCGACTCGCACAGCGCGAGGTAGTCCCACACGTTGTCGGAGTTCAGCCTGCCGGTCAGGCGCACCGGATGCGGCCGGCGCGGGTCCTCGATCACGGCGGCGGCCGCCCCCAGCCGCCGGCTCAGCGCCCGGGCAACCCTGGCCGGGTCCGCCTCGGGGGCCAGGGCCACCAGCAGGGTCCGCGCACCCTCCAGACCGAGCCTGCGGGCGGTCTTGCGGTCCACCACCGCGTCGGCGACCGGCGGCGTGCCGTTGGTCGCCAGGGCGCCCACCCGCAACGGCCGGCGGGCCGGGCCCACGGCCACCTCGGCGCCCAGCACCAGCCCGGACCGCTGTGCGACCTCGTGGGTGACGACGGCGTCGCCGGCGACCAGCCGCTCCCACAGCGGCGGCGCGTCGGCGGTCACCTGCGGGCTGAGCACGCGGAAGCCCGCCGGGTCGACGGCGGCGACCCGCAGCGCCGACGGCGGCACGCCCGGCGGCTGCGACTCCAGGTCGCCGATGGTCACCTCGGTGGCGAAGGCCACGCCCGGCACGGCCAGCGCCGCGCCCAGCAGCCCCTCGGCCACGCCGTCCACCCGCACCCGGGGCGCCAGGACAGCCACCGGATGGAACCGCCACTGGGCGGCTGCGGCGGCGCGGTCCCGCGACGCCGTCCCACCGACCTTGCGCGGCGCCGGTGCCGCCGCCACGGGCAGCTGCGGCGGCCGCGGCTCGACGGCGACGGTGACCGGCTGGTGGTGGCCCAGCAGCAGGGGGCTGCAGCCGGCGAGCGCGACCAGCGCCAGCAGGACACGGTATCGGCGCCGCCTCCCGGGGGAGGCAGCCGGCAACGGTGATGGAGGCATAGGCCAGCCGGTGGTGGGACGACCCGAGTGATGATGCCATGGGCTGCGGGTGCGCGCCTGCCGGCCGGCAGCGGTCAGGGCTGGTAGCGGGACGCCTGCAGGCGGAACAGCTGGGCGTAGCGCCCCCCGGACGCCACCAGCTGGTCGTGCGAGCCGGCCTCCTCGACGCGCCCGTCGTGCAGCACGACGATGAGGTCGGCCATGCGCACGGTGGAGAACCGGTGGGACACCAGCAGCGTCGTCGGCGCGGGGGCGTCGATCGGGCGGGCCATGCGCGCGAAGCGCTGGAAGACCTCGTGCTCGGCGCGCGCGTCCAGGCTGGCGGTGGGCTCGTCGAGGATGAGCAGCAGCGGGCCAGGACGCATGAGCCCACGGGCCAGCGCCAGACGCTGCCACTCGCCGTCGGACAGCTCGACCCCGCCGGCGAACAGCCGCCCCAGCTGGGTCTCCAGACCCGCTGGCAGCCGGGCGATGACCGGCTCGGCGCCGGCGAGGCGGGTGGACACGCCGACCCGTGCCAGGTCCCCGGCGGCGGGCAGGTCGCCGACGCCCACCGCTTCGCGCGCCAGCAGCTGGAAGCGCACGAAGTCCTGGAACACGACGGCGGTGCGCTCGCGCCAGGCCTGAAGGTCCAGGTCGCGCAGGTCGCTGCCGTCGACGAGGATGCGCCCCGAGGTCGGGTCGTAGAAGCGGCACAGCAGCTTGACCAGGCTGGTCTTGCCCGCGCCGTTCTCGCCGACCAGGGCCACCGTCGAGCCGGCGGGCAGCACCAACGAGACCCCGTCGAGCACCGCCCGTTGCGTGCCCGGGTAGGTGAAGCGCACATCCTCCAGCGTGATGCCCTCGCGCAGCGCCGCCGGGGCCGGCCGGGCCTGGCCGGGGGGCCGGACCTGCACGGCCGGCCGGTACTCCAGCAGCCACAGGTAGCGCTCGCCGACGAACGACAGCTCGGCCAGCGCGGCCGTCTGGCGGGTGGCGCTCTGGACCTGGCCGATGGCCATCGTGGTCACCTGGACGCCAAGGGCGACGTCGCCCAGCGTGGCGCGGCCCTCCAGCGCCAGCCAGCCGACGAAGCCGATCGCGCCGGCCACGGCCGCGCCGTAGAGCGCGCCGCTGGCGACGCCGCTGGCGGCCCGCCGCAGCTGGTCGCGAAAGAGCGTGCGGATGTAGGCGTCGCTGACCTGGCGGTGGCGGCGCACGAGGTGGGGACCCAGGGCGAACAGCCGCACCTCCTTGGCCGCGGGCGGCTCGGTGGCCAGCTGCAGGTAGTGGGCGGCCAGGCGTTCCTCGGGCGCGGTCTCGTCGTAGCGGGCGAAGTGTCTGCGGTAGGCGCGAAACTGCAGGGCGGCGCCGGGCACGGCCACCGCCGGCATGAGCATCAGCAGCGGATGCACCGACCCCAGCAGCGGCACGGCCGCGGCCAGGCCGAAGAACACCGTGGCCAGGCCGTTGAGGTTGCCCAGCGCGAAGTAGGGCAGGAAGCTGCGGTCGCGCACCAGCTTGACCCGGTCGGCGAACTCCGGCCGCTCGAGGTGCTCCAGGCCGGGGGCGGCCGCCGACACCGCCATGAGCCGCTGCTCGACCGCCTGGCTCATGCGCTCCCCCAGGTCGGACTGCAACAGGACCGCTCCGAGGTCCTCGACGAGGCTGGAGACGGCCACCAGGGCGAGGAACGCGATGCCCATGGCCAGCGCCCGCGACGCGGCCCCGTCGGCCAGCGCGTCGATGACCAGCTTGGTCAGCAGGCCCGTGGCCGCCCCCGTCAGGCCCACCACCACCGCCGAGGCCAGCACCGCCGCGGCGCGCCAGCGCGCGGCCTGCCAGGCGATCGTGCCGACCGCGCCGTAGACGCGCCACATGCGCGCCAGCACGGCCCTCATGCCAGCCGACCCGTCCGGCGGTAGTGCGACGCCTGCAGCTCGTAGCGGCGGGCGTAGCGCCCACCGGCGGCCATGAGCTCGTCGTGGCTGCCGTCCTCGACCACGCGGCCGCCCTCGAGCAGGACGATGCGCTGGGCCATGCGCACGGTCGAGAAGCGGTGCGACACCAGCAGGGTCGTGCGGCCGGCGCTGAGCTCGGCGAAGTGCTCGTACAGCTCGTGCTCGAGGCGCACGTCGAGGCTGGCGGTGGGCTCGTCGAGCACCAGAAGGTCGGCGTCGCGCCCCAGCTGGGCCATCATCGCCCGGGCCAGGGCCACCCGTTGCCACTCGCCGCCGGACAGGTCCACCCCGCCGAACTCGCGGGCCAACGGGGTGTCCCAACCCTGCGGCAGGGTCTCGATGCGCTGCAGGACGCCGACGCGGGCGGCCGCACCCCGCAGCAACGCGTCGTCGTGCAGACGTTCGGGCGCGCCGAAGCCGACGTTGTCGCGCGCGGGCAGCTGGTAGCGCACGAAGTCCTGGAAGATCACCGCCAGCCGGGCCCGCAGGTCGTCCAGCTCGAAGTCGCGCAGGTCCACCCCGTCGAGCATGATCCGCCCGCCGGTGGGGTCGTAGAAGCGGCACAGCAGCTTGATCAGCGTCGTCTTGCCGGCGCCGTTGTCGCCCACCAGCGCCACCGAGCTGCCCGCGGGAACCCACAGGTCCAGGCCGTCCAGCACCGGCCGGCCGGCCCCCGGGTAGGCGAACGACACCGCGTCGAAGCGCAGACCCGAGCGCGGCAGCCGGCGGGCGGGCCGGCTGCCCCCGGTCTGCAGCCGCGGGTCGGTCCGTGCCAGCCCGAGGATGCGCAGCGCCGCGGGCAGGTAGAAGCTGCTGCGCCGCGCCCGGGACGCCTGCCGGAAGAAGCCCACGATGCCCGACAGCAGCCCGACGGTGGCCATCGACGCCGCCGCGAACGTGCCCACGTCGCTGCCGCCCGCCAGCGTGCCGCGCAGCATCGCCAGGTAGGCGGCCGCCAGGGCGACCAGGGCCAGGGCGTGCAGCGCCAGCGCCAGCAGCAGACCGGAGCGGCGCAGTGCCCACAGCTCGCGCACGCTGGCCAGCCAGTGCTGAGCCTGGCGTCCCAGCGTCCAGTCGGTCAGGCCCAGCACCCGTAGCTCCTTGGCGGGGTCGCGCAGGACGGCCAGGTCGCGGTAGTACTCGGCGCGGCGCACCTCGCCCGAGCGGCGCCAGCGCGCCAGCCCGGTCATCGACTCCAGCCGCCAGGACGCCACGCCGCCGGGCAGCGCCGAGGCGCCGACGAGCGCCGGCACCCACCAGGCGTACGCGGCGGCGACGACGGCCATCGCGGCGATCCGCGACAGGTGCTCGACCGCCTGGGTCAGGAACTGCAGCGTGTGCACCGGCCCGTAGCCGATCCAGCGCGACACCTGGAACTCGTCGCGGAACTCGGGGTCCTCGAAGTAGGCCAGCCCCGGCAGCGCGGTCGCCGCGCTCATGAGGCGGCGGGCCAGATGGGCCTCGAAGCGGCGCTGCAGGCCGAACAGGACCGACTGCTGGATCGGCCCCAGCACCTGGCTGGCCAGCACCGCGGCGCCGACCAGCACCAGCGCCTGCACGACCTCGCGGCCGGCGGCCGAGCCCACCCCCAGCCGCAGGGCCTCAGGCAGGCGGCCCAGGAAGCGCCCGGTCTGGGCGACCGCCACCGCCGGCGCCGCCCCCTGCACCGCCGTCAGCGCCAGCAGCGCGGCGGCCAGCAGCGGCCCGGCGGCCACGACCAGCCCCAGGCCGCGCGCGGTGGCGCCCAGCTCCCGGCTCCACGTCAGCTGCTGGGACCTGCCGGCCATGGCTGCCTTCCGCTTCGGCTACGGCCTGCCGCGCGCCGCCTGCCGCGGGCGGGGATCAATAGGAGCCGTCGGCCGCTTGCGCCGGCCCGGTGGGCCTGCGGCTCCCACGGTAGCCGCCGCCGGCGTGCGGTCGGGGGACAGGCCGATCCGTGGGGGGGGTCAGCCGCCATCCTCGGCTGGCGCGTAGCGAGGTTCGTCCTGCCAGCCGACGATGAGCCGCGAGGCGCGGTCGTAGGTGGCGTAGTTGTAGAGCCACTCCAGCAGGACGCCGGCGCGGTTGCGGTAGCCGACGAGGAACAGCAGGTGGGCCACCAGCCAGGTCAGCCAGGCCACGAACCCCCGCAGCCGCAGGCCCAGGGGCAGCTCGGCCACGGCGGCGTTGCGGCCGACCGTGGCCATGATGCCCTTGTGGCGGTAGCGGAACGGCTCGGTGGGCTGGCCGCGGCGTCGCAGCGCGATCTGGCGCACGGCGTGGTGGGCCTGCTGCTGCGCAACCGGGGCCAGCTGGGGATACAGGGCTCCTGTCGGATCGGTCGCGCCCGCCAGGTCGCCGATCACGAACACGTCGGGCCGGCCGGGCACCGACAGGTCGCGCTCGACGACGATGCGCCCGCCCTTCGTCTGCTCGAGGTCCAGGGCGTCGGCCAGCGGCTGCGCGCGGACCCCCGCCGCCCACACCACCGTGTGCGTCGGGATCTGGTCGCCGCCGGCCAGGCGGATGAAGCTGGCGCCCACCGCCTCCAGGGGCGCGTCGAGCACCACGTCGACGCCGCGGGACTCAAGGGTCCGGCGGACGTACTCGCGCGACGGTGGCGAGTAGGCGTCGAGCAGGTGCGGGAGAGCTTCGACGAGCACGATGCGCGCCTCCGCGAGGTCGAGGTTGCGGAAGTCGCGTGCCAGCACGTGGTCGAACAGCTCCACCAGCGCACCGCACACTTCCACCCCGGTCGGCCCGCCCCCGACGACGACGAACGTCAGGGCGCCGTCGGCGACGAGGGTCGGGTCCTTGTCGACCTGCTCGAACCGGCGAAGGATGTGGTCACGCAGCCGCACCGCATCGCTCAGCGTCTTCAGCGGGTAGGCGTGCTCACGCACCCCCTGGATGCCCAGCGTCTCGGTCGTCGCACCGGCGGCGAGGATGAGGAAGTCGTAGGGGATTTGGTCGCCGGCGTCGACGGTCACGCAGCGCTCGCCGAAGTCCACGCCGGTCGCCTGAGCCAGGCGGAAGTCGACGTTGTCGGCGTCCTGGAAGATGCCGCGCAGGGCGTGGGCGATGTTCTGAGCGTCCAGGCCGGCCGTCGCGACCTGGTACAGCAGCGGCTGGAACAGGTGGTAGTTGTGGCGGTCCACCACGGTTACGCGCACGGGCTTGCCAGCCAGCCGCCGGGCCGCCTCCAGACCCCCGAAGCCCGCTCCGACGATCACCACCTGCTGCATCGCGCCGCCCGGCGACGTCGCGGTCTAGCCGCCTCCTGGGGGAAGGTGGGTGGTGGCGCCCTGCGCGAGCGTCTGGGCCACCTCCTGCACCGTCTCCGACAGGGTGGGGTGGGGATGCATCGTGAGGGCGAGGTCTCTGGCCACCGCCGCCATCTCCACGCTGAGAACCCCCTCGGCGATCATCGCCTCGGCGTGGCGGCCGACCATGCCCCATCCGAGCACCCGCTGGGACTGCGGCTCGACAACGAGCTTGGTGAAGCCTTCGGTGGCGTTCATGGTCAGGGCCCGCCCCGACGCCCGCCAGGGGAAGCGGGTGACCTGCACGTCGCGTCCCTCGGCCTGGGCCTGCTGCTCGGACAGCCCGCACCAGGCGACCGCGGGGTCGGTGTAGACGACCGCGGGCACGGCGCGCACGTCGTAGGCCGATGGCTCCCCGGCGATGGCCTCGGCGGCGACCACGCCTTCATGCATCGCCTCGTGGGCGAGCAGCATGCCGCCGGCGACGTCGCCGATGGCGTAGATGCGCTCGTCGGCCGTCCGCCGCCGCTCGTCGACGAGCACGAAGCCGTCGTCGTCGAGGTCGACCCCGGTGTTCTCCAGGCCCAGGGTGTCGGCGTTGGGCTGGCGACCGACGGCGATCAGCAGGCGTTCGAACGTGGTCTCGTCGGGGGCGTCGCTGCCGTCGAAGGCGACCTCGACACCGTCTTCGCTCTGGCGCACCTCGGTGACCTTCGTGTCCAGGTGCACGCCCGCGAAGCGCTCGCCCACCCGCTGCGCCAGCGGTTCGACCAGGTCGCCGTCGGCGTTGGGCATGAGACGGTCGAGCATCTCGACCAGGGTGACCCGGCTTCCCAGCGCCGCGTACACGCTGCCCATCTCCAACCCGATGTAGCCCCCGCCGACCACGAGCAGCCGCTCGGGCACGTCGGGCAGGTCCAGCGCCCCGTCCGAGGACATGATCCGCCCGCCGAACTCGGTGCCGGGCAGGGGGGTCGGCCGCGAGCCGGTGGCGACGATCGCCTGCTGGAACTCCAGGAAGCCGACGTCGCGCACGTGGACTCGCCGGGGGCTGTCGAAGCGGGCTCGTCCCTTGACGATGCGCACCCCGCGGCGCTCGGCGATGGACTCCAGCCCGCTCACCAGATGGTCGACGACACCGTCCTTCCAGCCGCGGACCGCGTCGAGGTCCACCTTGGGCTCGCCGAACGCGACGCCCATCTGCTCGGCCTCTTCTGCCAGATTGAGGACCTCGGCGACGTGTAGCAGCGCCTTGGAGGGGATGCAGCCGCGCAGGAGGCAGACCCCGCCGAGCCGTGGCTCGTCGGAGACCACCGTGACGTCCATGCCGAGGTCGGCGGCCCGGAACGCGGCCGCGTAGCCCCCCGGGCCTCCACCGACGACGACGAGGTCGGTCTGTTCGGGCAGGTCTCCCATGACCATGGCTGTACCTCTATACGCGCAGCAGGAAGTCCTCGGGCTGGCGCAGCAGGTCCGCGAGGAAGCTCAGGAAGCGCGCGGCGTCCGCGCCGTCGAGGATGCGGTGGTCGTACGACAGCGACAGCGGCAGCCGCATCCGCGCCACGACCTGGTAGTCGTCGAGGTCGCCGTCGATCACCGGCTCCAGCGCGCTGCGGCCCATCCCCAGGATGGCGGCCTCGGGGAACCGGATGAGCGGGGTGAAGAAGGTCCCGCCGATCGGGCCGGTGTTCGTGATGGTGAACGTGCCGCCGCGCACGTCGTCGCGGCTCACCTCGTGCGCGCGAGCGCGCTCGGTCAGCCGGCCCACCTCGGCGGCGAGCTCGGCGACGCTGAGGCGGTCGACGTCGCGCACCACCGGGACGATGAGTCCGTCCTCGGTGGCGGTGGCGACCCCAAGGTTGTAGTAGCGCTTGAGCACGATCTCGCCGGACTCGGCGTCGACGCTGGCGTTGGCCCTGGGAAACTCCTTCAGCGCCGCCACCACCGCCTTCATGACGAGGATCATGAGCGTGACGTTCGCGTCCTCGCCGGCGGCCTGCTGGGTGCGGAAGGCCTCCAGGTCGGTGACGTCGGCGACGTCGAAATGGGTGACGTAGGGGATCTGTGTCCACGAGATGGTCATGTTGCGCGCGGTGCTGCGCCGAACCCCGTGCAGCGGCACCCGCTCGATCTCGCCCCACTGCGAGAAGTCCGGCAGCTGCGGGGCCTCGGCGACGAGCGGTTGGGCGGCGGGCCGCTCCTCCGGGCGCTCCTCGGGCCGCTCCTCCGGGGCCTCCTCGGCCGGCCGCACGTCCTCGGCCGTCACCCGCCCGCTCGGGCCGCTGGGCTCCACCGCGCGCAGGTCGACACCGAGTTCGCGGGCCAGGCGTCGGGTGGCCGGTGACGCCGGGACGGGCCCGTCTCCATCCCCCTGCGCTCGGGCCGGTGCGGCTTCCTCGGGCTCGGCCGCCTCGGCTTCGGCCTCGGTCTCGGCCTCCTCGGCTTCGGCCTCCTCGGCTTCGGGCTCCTCGGCTTCGGTTTCCTCGGCTTCGGTCTCCTCGGCTTCGGTCTCCTGGGCGGGGGCCTCGCCGTCGGAGAAGGTCATGAGCACCTCGCCGACCTGGACCACGTCCCCGACGTCCACCTCGATGCTGGCCACCTCCCCCGCGTATGGGGAGGGCAGTTCAGTCGTGGCCTTGTCGGTCTCGATGATGATGACGACGTCGCCCTCCTCGACCTCGTCACCCGCTGAGACGTGGACTTCTACGATCTCCGCTTCGGCGATTCCCTCGCCGGGGTCTCCGAGCCGGAACTCTTTGGGCATGGCTAGTCCCTTAGCTCTCGAGGGCGGTCGTTGCGGCTTTGACGATGCGGTCGGCGTCGGGCAGGTAGGCCCGTTCCCGCGCGAAGTATGGGACGATGACGTCGTAGCCCGTCACCCGCTGGATGGGCGCCTCCAGGTACCAGAAAGACTTCTCGTTGAGGCGGGCCATGATCTCGCCGGCGGGCCCGAAGCTGCGCTGGGCCTCGTGGACGATGACGACCCGGCCGGTCTTGCGCACGGACTCGGTGAAGATGCTGTCGTCCAGCGGCGAGATCGTCAGCAGGTCGATCACCTCGGCCTGCACGCCGTCGGATTCGGCGAGCGCCTCGGCGGCCTCGAGCGTGCGGTGCAGCATCGCCCCCCAGCAGATCATGGTGAGGTCGTCGCCCTCGCGCGCGACCTGGGACTGCCCGATCGGCAGGGTCTCCTCGTCGTCGGGGACCTCCTCGCGGAACGCCCGGTAGATGAGCTTGGGCTCGTAGAAGATCACCGGGTCGGGGTCGCGGATGGCGCTCAGCATCAGGGCCCGGGCGTTCCTGGGCCCCGAGGGGATCACCATCTTCAGCCCAGGGGAGTGGGCGTGGAAGGCCTCCTTGCTCTCAGAGTGATGCTCCAGGGCGTGCACCCCACCGCCGTAGGGGGTGCGGATGACCATGGGGGCGCTGTAGCGGCCGCGGGAACGCCAGCGGATTCGGGCGGCGTGCGACTCGATGTGGTGCATGGCGAAGTACAGGAAGCCCGAGAACTGGATCTCGCACACCGGGCGCAGTCCGTAGATGGCCATCCCCAGAGACGAGCCGACGATGAGCGCTTCGGCCAGGGGCGTGTCGATGACCCGCTGCTCGCCGAACTTGTCGAGCAGGCCCTCGGTCACCCGGAAGACCCCGCCCGTGGCACCGACGTCCTCGCCGAGGACGATGACGCGGTCGTCGCCCTCCATCTCCTGGTGCAGCGCGAGGTTGATGGCCTCGGCCATGGTGCGCTCAGCCATCGCGGCCTCCTACCCCTCGTGCTGCTGGGCGAACGCCTCGCGCTGCTCGGCGAGGTACGGCGGCATCTCGGCGTAGACGTGGTCGAACATGTCGACGGGGTCCCCGAGCTGCTGCATCCGCCCCTCCGCCTCGTCCCAGGCGCCTTCGATGTCGTCGTCGACCTCCTGCTCGAGGCGCTCGACATCGTCCTCCGACAACGTCCCGCGGTCCAGCAGGTAGCGGCGGAGGCGGGGGATGGGGTCGTGCTCCTCCCAGTCCTCGACGTCCTCCTCCTCGCGGTACTTCGACGGGTCGTCGGCGGTGGTGTGCACCGACAGGCGGTAGGTCACGCATTCCAGCAGGGTCGGTCCGTCGCCGGCGCGTGCCTGCTCGACCGCTTCGCTGGCGGCCAGGTAGACGCCCAGCACGTCGTTGCCGTCCACCCGGACCCCGGGGATGCCGTAGGCCACGGCCTTGTGGGCCAACGTCTCCGCGGCGGTCTGCTTCTCCAGCGGGGTCGAGATGGCCCACTGGTTGTTCTGGCAGACGAACACCACCGGCGCCCGGTAGACCCCCGCCAGGTTCACCGCCTCGTGGAAGTCGCCTTCGGAGGTGGCGCCGTCACCGAAGAAGACCATGACGACCTCGTCGGTCCCCCGGTACTTCGCCGCGTAGGCCAGCCCCACGGCGTGGGGGATCTGGGAGGCGACCGGCACGCAGATGGGCAGGTCCTTCTGCCCCTCGGGGACCTCGGCGCCCTCGTTGTAGCCCGCGTCGTACAGGATCAGCCCCCACAGCGGCGTCCCCCGCCACAGCGCCGCGGCGCTCTCGCGGTAGGAGGGCACCATCCAGTCGCTGTCGCGCAGCGCCGCGGCGGCTCCGATCTGGGAGGCCTCCTGGCCCATGGCCGGGGCGAAGGTGCCGATGCGGCCCTGACGCTGCCAGCGCAGCAGGCGCTCGTCGAAGCGGCGGCTGAGCAGCATGGTGCGGTGCAGCCGCCGCAGCAGGTCGTCGTCGAGCTGTGGCTCGAGGTCGTCGTCGACCTGCCCTCCCTGCTCGAGGACCGACAGGTCCTCGAGGCGGGGAGCGATCTTCAGCTCACGTCTGGGCACCTCGCCCCCTTCCCCTCGGCCCCAGGATCCTGCGCGGGGGAGACCTACCCCGTCAAGCCGCCTCTGCCACCGCTTCGCCGGCTGAAGCCACCATCGGCTTGGCGTCGGCGGCGCCTGGCGGCGGCGACGGCCCGGCTCGCGGCCCGGACCAGGCCGGCGGCTCATGCGCGCAGAGCACGCCCGGCCAACGGGGTCTGCGGGGTAACGGCGCCAAA
Organism: Egibacteraceae bacterium; assembly: GCA_035550935.1. GTDB lineage: Bacteria > Actinomycetota > Nitriliruptoria > Euzebyales > Egibacteraceae > DASZOD01. The sequence continues at coordinate 11,317 of DASZOD010000035.1, forward strand.
GTGGCGGAGAATGGTTCCGCTAATGCGTATTAATCGCAGCTTGCCCGAATCATGGCCCCACCTCGACGTGGCTCTCCGCTCGCCTGCTGCGGGCTCATTGCTCGGGTCACCTGTCACGAGAGCAACTAAGGAGTAGGTAGGCCCGGGACTCCCGAGGATACGGCGAACCGAAGGTAAGCCGCGTCCGAATGCACAACTTCCGACCACGCAGAAATACGTCACTGCCCCCACTCGGGTGTCGCCCACACGAGGGCGACGACGAGCGGGAGAAGCAGCAGCAGCAGCAGGGTGCGTGGCGCCTTCACGAGCGGAGTGTGCCACGAGCCGTCATACCGGCCGCCACGCGCCCTGCCATCAGCCAGCCGCCGGTCCTGGCGAGCGCGCCTGCTCGAGCAGGATCTTGCGCTCCGCCTGGGCGATGGCCCGCCGGGCATCCTCCACCGCATCGGGGTTCACGGAGATGGAGGTGATGCCAAAGCGCACGAGATGCTCGGCGAACTCGGGGCGGTTGGAGGGGGCTTGTCCGCAGAGAGAGGAGGTGATGCCCGCCTGGCGGCAGGCGCCGATGATGCGCTCGATGGCCCACAGCACCGCGTCGTCCATCTCGTCGAAGAGCTCGGCGAGCTGCTCGTTGTCGCGATCCACGCCTAACACGAGCTGGGTCAGGTCGTTGGACCCGATCGACACCCCGTCGATCCCGAGGCCGGCGTACTCCGGAAGCAGGTGGACGATCGAGGGGACCTCCGCCATCACCCATCTCTTCAGGTCGCGGTCGTCTCCCAGCGGGCTGTGTTCGATCGCCTCCAGGCAGCGTTCGAGCTCCCAGGTGGTGCGGACGAACGGGATCATGAGGTGGAGGTTGTCGGTCTCCTCGCGCACCCGGGCGAGCGCCTCGAGTTCGAACGCGAACACCTGGGGGTCCTTAATGTAGCGGTAGCAGCCGCGGTAGCCGAGCATGGGGTTGGCTTCCTGCGGCTCGTATTCCTCGCCCCCTTTCAACTCGCGGAACTCGTTCGTCTTGAAGTCCATCGTCCGGTACACGACCGGACGGGGATGGAAGGGGCCCGTGATCTTGAGCAGGTTCTCCTTCATCCGCTCGATGGCCTCCTCGCGTCGACCGCTGGCGAGGACCTGCTTGGGATGCTCGCCGTCGAGCGCCTCGGTGATGAGGAACTCCGCCCGCAGGAGCCCCACGCCATCCACGGGCAACGCAGCGGCCTCCTCGGCCCGGCGTGGTATGGCGAGGTTGACGTAGAGTTCTGTCGCCAGCGGTGGGATGGCCGGCATCCCGGCTTCTCGGTCGCGGGCCTTGACCCCCTCGTCGCGTCGTTGCTCGAGGGCGTCGGTCACATCGCCCTCGTAGATGACCCCTGCCTTGCCGTCCACCGTGACCTGCTGCCCGTCGCGCAGAACCGAGGTGGCGTTGCCGGTACCCACCACGCAGGGGACTCCCATCTCACGGCCGACGATCGCGGCGTGACTCGTCATGCCCCCGCTGTCGGTCATGAACGCCGCGGCGCGACTCATGATCGGGACCCAGTCGGGTGCGGGCATGGTGGTGACGAGGATGTCGCCCTCTTCGAAGCGGTCGCCCTCGTCTGGCGACTCGAGGATCTTCACCGGACCGGAGGCGAAGCCCGACGACGCGCCGAGCCCCTCGACGAGCACCTCCGCCTCGGCGAGCACGTCTTCTGCAGCTTCTTCTTCGGCTGGTTGCTCGTCTTCCTGGCTCAGGGTGGTTATGGGACGCGACTGGAGTAGGAAGAACTCTCCGTCGTCCATGGCCCATTCGATGTCCTGCGGGGAGCCGTAGTGCTCCTCCACCCGCAGCCCGATCTCGGCCAGCTCCACCGCCTCGTCGTCGCTGAGCACCCGCTCCGAGCCCTCCTCCTCGGACAGCTCCACGCGTCGGTTACCGCCGTCCTCGTCACGCACGAGCTTCACCCGCTGCGTGCCGACGCGCACGTCGACCACCTCGGTGCCCTCGCGTGACAGCACGTACGTGTCGGGCTCGACCTCGCCGCTGACCACCAGTTCGCCGAGCCCGAACGCCGCCTCGATCACCAGCTTCGTCTCATCGCCCTGCGGGTCGACGGAGAAGATGACCCCCGAGCGTTGTGCGGCGACCATCTGCTGCACGACCACGGCGATGGCCGGCTCATCCTCCACGGCATGTCGCGCGCGGTAGGCGATGGCACGTTCGCCGTAGAGCGAGGCCCAGCAGTCGACGATGCGGTCAAGCAACTCGTCCGCGTCAGACACGTTCGTGAAGGTCTCGTTTATGCCTGCGAACGAGGTCTCCTCGGTGTCCTCGCTGGTTGCAGACGAACGCACCGCCACGAGATCGGAGCCCAGCTCGTTGTAAGCGTCGAGTATGGCCTCGCGTAGTTCGTTGGAGATGCCAGTCTTGCGGATCAGCTCCTGGGCTTCCGCTGCGATCTGCTCCGTCGCGCTCAAGTCCTCGGAGTCGATGCTGCGTTCCAGCTCGACGAGCCGTTCCCGCTGGTCTACCCGTTCCATCGCCTCGAGGTAGGCGTCGGCGGTCACCACGAACCCAGGCGGAACCGGCAGACCGGCGTTCACCATCTCTCCGAGGTTCGCGCCCTTGCCGCCAGCGATCGCGGTGTCCTCGCGCCCCAGTTGCCTGAACCATCTCACCGACTCACCCACGATCGGCTCCTTGCAGGAGTTCGGGCGGCGCACCCGCACCGCCCGCAAATCTCAGCGTAAACTTCATCGCCTACACCAGCAGCGTCCACGTGACCGGCTGGCGCCCGGACACCCTGGGGCGGGGTGGGGCGATCTCGCATACCCGATCAGCGCGTGGGACAAACCTCGCTCACGGGCGGACGCCCCCCCTCCTGCTCCTTTTCCAGCTCTTCGTGGTGAAAGACGTTCTGGAAGATGTCGAGATCGAGTTCGCCCTCACCATGGAAGACGCTGCTGTCTGCTGGTCTCGAGGACGACCGCCCGTAACGTGTCGTAGTTTGTAGACGTTCGCCTCACGCAGCTTCGCAGGGACGTCCTCGGTCACCCGGGACCGCGGGGAGACCGAGGGGTTGACCACCGCCGAGCGGGCGCGGCTGCGCGAGCTGGAGCGCGAGAACGCCGATCTGCGGATGGAACGAGACCTGCTCAAACGATCGGTGGCCTTCTGGGTGAAGGAGACGTCGACACGGTGAGGCGTTACCGCTGTGTCGATGACCAGAGGGCCGAAGGGTTGCCTGTGACGCGCGCCTGCGAGGCGATGGGGGTGTCGACGTCGCGGCGTACTACGCCTGGCGCGCCAACGGCCGTCAGGGGCCGTCTGCGCGCGCCCAGCGCGACGCCGAGGTGCTGGCCGAGATGCGCGACATCCACCGTCAGCATCCCGACTACCGCAGCTACCAACACGCGTTAGTGGAACGATTCTCCGCCACTCTGGCGCCGTTACCCCGGAGACCCCCAACGCGACGCCGGTGACGCCTGCGGTGACCTCGACTCCTGGAGCGAGGCCGCGTGCGGGCACGCCCGAGGTGGCGCTCGCGAAGTGCTGCGGGTGCAGCGCATCACCCGGCTGCGCGGACCGCATGCGGCGGTCTGGCGACCGAGTGCTGAGCACCGCGCCGCGGGCCGGCGGCCAGCTACCGCCCACGGCGCTTGCTTTACATAATGGCGGTTATCGGGAACCGGGGGCAGCGGCCTGTCTGCTGCCGCCAGCCGGACGAACCGCTCCATTGACGGCACCAGCCACGGCGGTCAAGATGCAGGTGCCCGGGCCGGCGCCGTCGGCCGGGTGCGGCTTTTCCCGGTGTGGGCGAGCCGAGCGGGATGCGCCGTCGAGAGCGACTCGGCCATCCATCTTCCAGGAGGGGTCAACCCGTCATGAGCGACAACCAGACGCCCAACTCACCCGGGCCGGCGCCGCCGCCGACCGGCGGCCAGCCCGGCTGGGCCGGCGGTCCGCCGCCGGGCGCGCCGCCGCCGGGCACGCCGCCGGGAGCGCCGGGCACGCCGCCGGGAGCGCCGGGCACGCCGCCGGGAGCGCCGGGCCCCCAGCCCGGATGGGGCGGTCAGCCCCCCGGCGGGCCCCCGCCCGCCAGCGGACTGGACCCGAGGATCGGCGGCCTGTTGAGCTACCTGTTCGGCTGGCTCGGCGGGCTGATCATCTATCTGACGCAGAGGGATCGGGAGCTGCGGTTCCACGGCGCCCAGTCGATCCTGCTGTCGATCGCGGTGCTGGCCCTGTACCTGGGGCTTTCCATCGTCAGTGGCATCTTGGGAATCATCCCGGTGCTCGACGTCATCGGCGGCATTCTGTTCTTCGTGGTCTTCGCCCTGCTGTGGATTCCGGTGCTGGGGCTGTTCATCTTCATGTGCGTCAAGGGCTACAACCTTGAGCACTACAAGCTGCCGTACATCGGCGACATGGCCGAGCGCTGGGCCGTCAAGTAGCCACCCCAGGACCCTTGAGGGC
>DASZOD010000036.1:0-4940 GCA_035550935.1 Egibacteraceae bacterium
CTCCCAGACGGGCTACGGGTCGACGTCGAGGTAGCCGTGCACGAGGATGTTGCGGAGACCGGCGGCGAGGCTGAGGCGGTTTGCCAGGTTGTCGTCCAGCACGCCGTGGCGGGCCAGCAGCGTGAAGGCCGCGCCGTAGTCCTCGGGCGTTTCCGCGGAGTCCTCGGCCAGCACGTGCATCGCGATGTCGATCGCTGACTGGTTCGCCAGCTGCAGGTGGCGTTCGCCTGCGCTTGCGTCGCCAGGTCGGGAAGGAACGCCTCGCGGCCGCGTTCGCGAATGTCCCGCAACCACTGCACACGCCGGTCGATCTCTCGCAGCCGGCGGCGCACCGCCTCAGGGTCGACCAAAGCGGCCCTCCGCGAGCCGGCTTCGCAGGCCACGCTCGAGCGCACGTCGCGCGGGCGCCATGTCGAGGTACCGGTCCACGGTGCGAACCCAATGGCGCACGCGGGCCCGGTCGTCACGGGACAGCAGCAGCCGGCCGTCGCGCAGGACCCGATACGCCACCGACACCGGCGCGTCGGTGAGAAAGAGGACGTCGGTGCGCTCGGACCCGACGCCCCCCGCGACCGCGCCGATGAGCTCGAGACGACGTATGCCGTGAGGCGTGGCCGCCAGCAGCAAGGCGACGTCCACGTCGGACAGCGGGCCGCTGGAGCCACGTGCGCTAGAGCCGAAGAGGTAGGCAACGAGCACGTCGGGCTCTGCCGCGAGCCGCTCGCGCAGCCGCGCCTCGACATCGTGGGCGCCGGTCGCCGAGCGATCGCTGTGCGCCATTCCATGGTCGATGCTACAGGGCGTCGGCGCCACGCGGATGGCGTCGTCGGGGAGCCCTCGCTGCCCGGAGAGGATCAGATGCTCGACGTCCTCGCCTGCTTGCCGCAGCCGGCGGTATAGCTGGATCGGGAAGTTCTCGTCGAGCAGAAGCTTCAAGAGACCTCGCTGACTGCGTGCGGGAGAGGCGCGGCCACGAAGGCCGCGTACCGCAGGGCGGCCAGGACCTGTTCACGCATGAGCTCGTACGCATCGGCGACGGCCTCGATGGGCTCCCCAGCCGCCAGCGATCCCACGACGGTGGCGACATCGACGCGGGTGCCGGCCAGGCAAGGCTTGCCGAACCGCACGGCGGCGTCCATGGTGACGCCTGGGAAGACCTCCATCTCCTACCTTTGATTCACAGCGCCATTACAGCTTGATCTGCTCACGCAGCGCGGGCGAGGGATGGGCCAGGCCACAGTCCGCACGTCAGCTCATCCAGGTTCGCAGCGCGGCCATGACGCAATCCTTCCCAGGCATCTGGCCCTCCACCATTCCCCGGGGGATTTCGGCCCTTTCAGCGTCGACCACGCCGTGCGCGGCCTGAGCAACGCCTTGCACCGCCAGCTACGAGCCGCGCCGCACCTGCTGGCGGTTCACTCGCCGGCACGGGCGCGTCGGCGGACAGCTGTGCTTGGACCTGCCGGCCGGGCTGCCCCGACCGACAGTGACGATCAAAGAGCGCGCCGATTGCCGCAGATCGGCGCTACGCTCGACGGTCATGCGCATTGTCGTATCCGACCCCTTGCCTTCCCCCGTCGCCGAGTGGCTGGAGCAGCGCCGGGCGCTGGGTCAAGACCTCTTCGACGAGGTCTGGGAGGGTGAGTACCACGTGGCACCGGCTCCACGCGCGTCCCACGGCTACCTCGACGACCAGGTCGCCGCCCTGCTGCGACCCCGCGCGCGAGCCCGAGGGCTGTGGCCCCACGGGCCGCTCAACATCGGGCACGAGGACGACTACCGCGTCCCGGATCGGGCCTATCTGCGCGAACACACCGACAAGGTCTTCGTGCCCACGGCGGCTATCGTGGTCGAGATCGTCTCGCCCGGTGACGACAGCTACCGCAAGTTCGACTTCTACTTCGCGCACGACGTGGAGGAACTGCTGATCGTTGACCCCCTCCAGCGCTCCGTGCAGTGGTACGGCCGCGGACCGCAGGTGATGGCACGCACCCACCGCAGCACCCTGCTTGACCTCACCGAGGCAGCGCTCGCCGAGTTGATCGACTGGCCCCGACCCGACCCCGTGTAGACACCGCCGCCCGATGGCGGCAACCCGTGCGGAGCCGAGCGCAGGCGCTGGATGCCCGTCCTTCTTGGTTGCCGCTCGAGTGATGGGCAATGCGCACCACCCGCACGTCGGCTCATCCGGGTACGTTCGCAGGCGGCGATGACGCAGCCTTCCCAAGCATCTGGCTCTCCACGATTCCGAGGAGTTTCAGCCCTTCCCGGCACCCGACCTCCTCGTCGGCGAGTGACGTCCTACTCGTAGCGCAGGGCCACCACCGGGTCGAGGCGCCCGGCGCGGCGGGCGGGGAACACCCCGAAGGCCACCCCCACCGCCAGGCTGGTGCCAAAGGCCAGCGCGACGCTCCAGGTGGTGACCGCGGCCGGCAGCGGCGTGAACGCCTCGGCGGCGGCGGCCAGCGCGAAGCCCAGGCCGATGCCCAGCAGCCCGCCCAGACCACACAGCACCACCGCCTCGACGAGGAACTGCAGGGTCACGTCGCGGGTGCGCGCCCCCAGCGCCTTGCGCAGGCCGATCTCGCGGGTGCGCTCCTGCACGCTGACCAGCATGATGTTGCTGACGCCGATGCCGCCCACCAGCAAGCTGATGCCGGCGATGGCCGCCAGCACCAGCGTGAGGACGGACAGGATGCGCCCGGCCACGCCCAGGATCTCCTCCTGGGTCAGCACGCTGAACTCCTCGGCGTCCAGGCGCCGGCCCAGGATCGCCTCGACCTCGGCGGCGACCTCGTCAAGGTCGTCGGCGTCGGGCGCCTTGACGAAGATCGTGTCGACCCGTCGGGTGCCGAACAGACGCTGCGCGGCGGTGATCGGCACCAGCACCTGGGCGTCGCGGTCGACCCCCAGGGTGGGCCCGAGACGCTCGACCTTGCCGATCACGCGGAAGCGCAGCCCGGCGATGGTCACGGTCTTGGCGATGGGGTCGGTGTCGGCGAACAGCCCCTCGGCGGCGCTGGCGCCCAGGATCGCCACGCGCCGGCCGGTGGCGATGTCGGACTCGGTGAGGAACTCGCCGCGGGCAACGGGCCGGTTGACGACCTCGTCGAAGTCGGCGGTGACTCCTAGGACGCTGGCGAACGCCGAGGTGGCCCCGGCGCGGACGGTCTCGCCGCTGGCGAGGTTGCCGCTGACCGCGGCGCGCCCGCCCAGCTCCCGGCCGATGCGCTCGACGTCGTCGAGGGTGAACTTGCTCAACGTCGGGGCCTGGCCGAACTCGAACGAGCCGGGCACGACGATGAGCAGGTTGGAGCCCAGCTCCTCCACCCCGGCGGTGACCTCGTTGCGGGCGCCGGTGCCGACGGCGACCAGCAGCACCACCGACATGACGCCGATGACCACGCCCAGCACGGTCAGCGCCGAGCGCAGCCGGTTGGCGGCGATCGCCGTGGCCGCGACCTTGACCGCTTCCAGCAGGCTCACGGTGCCGGCTCGGGCTCGATGAGCCCGTCGCGGATGCGCAGCCGGCGGGGGGCCACGGCGGCAACCTCGCGGTCGTGGGTGATGACCACGACGGCGACGCCGCGCTCGGCGTTGAGCCGGCGCAGCAGCGCGATGATGTCCGCGCCGGTGGCGGTGTCGAGGTTGCCGGTGGGCTCGTCGGCCAGCACCAGGCGCGGCTGGGTGACCAGCGCCCGGGCGATCGCGACCCGCTGCTGCTCACCGCCCGACAGCTGGGCAGGACGGTGGTCGAGGCGGTGCGCGAGCCCCACGGCCTCCAGCGCCTCCCGGGCCAGCCGGGCGCGCTGGGCGCGGGCCAGCCCGCGGTAAACCAGCGGCAGCGCGACGTTGGCCAGCGCCGAGGTGCGCGCGAGCAGCTGGAACTGCTGGAACACGAACCCGACCTCGCGGTTGCGCAGCGCCGCCAGCTCGGCGTCGGACAGTTCGGCGACGTCGCGGCCGGAGAAGCGCACCGTCCCGCTGGTGGGCCGGTCCAACGCGCCCAGCAGGTGCAACAGGGTCGACTTGCCCGAGCCGCTGGGGCCGGCGATGGCGACGAACTCGCCGGGCTCGACGGCCAGGCTCACGCCGCGCAGCGCCTGCACCCGGGTGCCGCCCAGCTGGTAGGTGCGGGTGACGTCGCTGACGGCCACGACGGGGACGGCCCCCGCGTCGGCGGCAGGGGCGCGCGTCGGCGGCGCCGCGGCCTGGCGGCTCACCGCAACCGGACCCGGTCGCCGTCGGTCAGGTCCTCGTAGCCGGAGACCACCACCTGCTCGCCATCACCCAGTACGCCGGTGACCGCGGCGTCGTCCTCGCCGAGCGCCTGGACGCTGACCGCCACCGCCGCCACCGCGCCGTCGCGCAGTGCGTAGACGACCGTCCCGCCGTCGCGCCGCAGCAGCGCCCGTGACGGCACCACCGTGTCTGAGGCGACGGTCTTCGTCGCGATCTCGGCGCTGGCGGTCATGCCCAGGCGCAGCGCGGACACGTCCGGCGCGGCTTCCCCGGCGGCACCCAGCACCCGGATGCGGGTGGGGTAGCCGACACCGCCGGCCTGGGTGGTGGCGGCCGACACCTGCACCGACTCGACCACGCCCTCGAACTCCACGTCGGGGAAGGCATCGACCAGCACGGTGGCGCGCTGGCCGGCCCGGACCTGCGGCGCGTCGACCTCGTCGACGTCGGCGGTCACGTACAGGCTGGACAGGTCGTAGACGGTGAACAGGGTCTGGCCGGCCGCGACCGGGGCGCCGACCCGCAGGGTGCCGTTGCCCTCGCGCTGGCCCAGGCCGCCGGCCTGGCCGGCCAACGCGGACAGGTCGGCGGGGGCGGCTGCGGCCGCGTCGGGCAGGGCCGGCAGCCCGCCGCCGGCGTCGCCGAGCTCAACGGTGCCCGCCAGCGGCGCGCTGACCACGAGATGCTCGGCCTGGGCC
>DASZOD010000037.1:0-10941 GCA_035550935.1 Egibacteraceae bacterium
CCCCGGGCGCGCCCGCCTCCTGCTGCTCAGCGGCGGTCCTGGATCAGCTCCAGGATCTGGTCCTGGACGTTCTGGCTGATGGCGGCGGTGCCGCCGACGATGATCGCGCGGTCGATCTCCTCGCGGTTGGCGTTCAGGAACGCCTCCGTGGCCGGGCTGGCGGTGATGCTGTCGGGGTGGGCCAGCACCAGCACCCCGCCGAGCTTGAACGCGGCCACGCCGGCCACCAGCGCGTCGGGGAAGTTCAGCCCCGACGCCACCAGCGTCGGCTCGACGTCGGCGCCCTGGCGGCGGGTCTCCTCGACGATCGCCACCGCGGTGCCGTAACGGTCCGAGCCGGCCAGACGGGCCACGTCGTAGCCCTCGGCGCGCAGCTCGCTCTCGGGCCCGGGGCGCACCGCCTCGGGACCGCCAGCGATCCACACCCGGTCGCCGGCCAGGATGTCGCGCAGCACCTGCTTGCTGCGCTCCGGCAGGGTGTTGGGGGCGCTGAGGATGATCGGCGCCCGCCCGTAGGTGGCCAGGTTGCTGCCGGTCAGCGCGTCGGGGAAGATGTCGGCGCGGGCCACCAGGGCCTGCTGGACCTGGCCGCCCAGGCGCACCACCTCCTCGGCGATCAGCGCCGCCGTGTCGTAGCGGTGCTCGCCGGCCAGGCGGATGACCTGGTAGCCGCTGGCGACTAGCTCGTCCTCGATGGCCTGCGACAGCGCCACCCGGCCGCCCGACAGGTAGACGGTCTCAACTCCCAGCCGCTCCAGCTCGTCGCCCACCCGCGGGTCCAGCCCGCTGGGAGCGGTCAGCAGGATCGGCCCGTCGACCTCGACCGCCAGGGTCGAGGAGGCCAACGCGTCGGGGAACTCGTCGGAGCGTGCCAGCACCGCCGCGGTGGCCGACTCGAACACGTCCTCGGACACGTCCACGCCGGTGTCGACCCGGTCGCGGCCGCCGACCCGGTCGGTGCGGTCGTCGCAGGCGTCGCCGATGCCGTCGCCGTCGCGGTCTGCCTGGTCGGGGTTGGGCACCGTCGGGCAGTTGTCGAGCTCGTCGGGCACGCCGTCGTCGTCGGTGTCGACGCCGACCGTCACCGGCCCGGTCGGCCCGCTGCGGGCGGTGCCGCAGCTGGTGCGCGCCTCCACGTCGTTGAAGTAGGTGCCTGGTGCCACGTCCTCGGCGATCTGCACGGTGATGGTGGCGTCGAAGGACGCGCCCGCTTCGAGCGGGAAGCCGGCGGGGTTGCGGAAGCGCAGGACGTCGCCGCCGCCGGAGGCCTCGACGTCGGGTTGGAGGTCGGCCAGCCCGCCGCCGGCGGACACGAAGCTGAACCCGGGCGGCAGCCGGTCGATGACCTCGAACAGCGTGCAGGCCTCCTGCGAGCGGTTCGTGACGGTCAGGGCGTAGGTGACCTGGTCGCCGGCCAGCGCGCGGTCGGGGGTGGCGTTCTTGGTGACGAAGATGGGGTTGTCCTCGGCGCCCGGCGGCGGCTCGTTGAAGCCGTCGGCGCAGACCACGCTGCTGTGGGCCTCGCCGACGATGATCTCGCCGTTGACCAGGTCGGTGACCGGGTCGAGCGTGAAGATGTGCAGCGCGCGCGTCGTCCAGCCGTTGCCGTCAACGTCGGCCAGCACCTCCAGCACCCGGACCACGGCCACGCCCGGGATCGTGATCTCCACCGTGTTCGGCTCGGGAGTGGCCGGCACCGCCATGCCTCCGACGGTGAGGTTCACGAACACCGAGCCCGCCGCTGCCTGCGCTGGCGACGTCGTCGGCTCGCAGGTGGTCGTGGACACCGCCTTGAGCGCGTCGGCGGTCACCTGGCCCCCGAGGAGGCTCGCGGCGGCCGTCTCGGCGGTGGCAGTGGCGCTCTCGGCCGTCAGGTCGCCACCTGCGGTGACCCGCACCGCGCGCACGTAGTCGACCAGTCCCAGGGTCGGTCCCACCTGGAGCACCGCGTCGGTGACGTCGTCCTGCTGGGGCGGCATGTAGGTGCGCACCGCCGGGGTGGGCCCGACGTGCAGCAGGGGGTTGCCCAGCAGCTCGGCGATGACCTCGACGCCGAAGGCGTCGGCCGACAGGGCGGTCTCGGTGATCGGGGGCGACGTCTGCGCCGGCACCGGCGCCACCGGACCCACCAGTAGCGCGGCAAGGAGCAGAACCACGAACCCGGCCAGGCGTCGAACCATGCTGCCCATCCCCCCTCGATCGCAGGCTTGCCGACGGCTGCCGTCAGCGCCTGACGTGTTCCCGACTCTACAGAGCGTAAACGGTGCTCACAAAAGGGACATCACCGTTGTTTATGTATTCTTGTATGCCAACTCAGCTTGGTTGGTATGGCTGCGGGGTTCAACGAACGAGGGCGTCTGACGACTCGCCCATCGCGCTGCGGTGCCGCCGGTACACTCGGTGTCGCATGGCCACCGGAGAGGAGTTGAGCCGCTACCGCCGGCTGCGCCAGGACGAGATCGACAGCGCCGCGCTCTACCGGGCCATGGCCGAAGGGGAGTCCCAGCCCCAGCTCGCCGAGGTGTACCGGCGCCTGGCCGCCGTCGAGGAGCGTCACGCGGCCTTCTGGGAGCAGGCCCTGCGTCGGGCCGGGCGGCCGCCCGGTTCCGCCCGGCCGGGCTGGCGGGCCCGGGCGCTGAGCTGGCTGGCCCGCCACCTGGGCGCGCAGTGGGTGCTGCCCACGGTGGCCGCCGCCGAGCACGCCAACCAGCACGTCTACGACCGGCGGCCGGAGGCCAGGGCGACGGGCATGCGCGCCGACGAACGCTCCCACGCCCGGGTCCTTCGGCTCATCGCCGGGCGTTCCCTGGGCGGGCTGGAGGGCAGCGCCGTGGCCCGGCTGGAGGGCCGCCACCACACGATCGGCGGCAACGCCCTGCGGGCGGCGGTGCTGGGCGCCAACGACGGGCTCGTGTCCAACCTCAGCCTCGTCATGGGCGTCGCCGGAGCGGGGCTGGGCAGCCGGGCCATCCTCATCACCGGGGCGGCCGGGCTGCTGGCCGGGGCCGGTTCCATGGCGCTGGGCGAGTGGCTGTCGGTGCAGAGTTCGCGGGAGCTGTACCAGCGCCAGATCGAGGTCGAGGCCGAAGAGATCGCCGCCATGCCCGAGGAGGAGGAAGAAGAGCTCGTCCTCATCTACCAGGCCAAAGGTCTCCCCGAGGTCGAGGCCCGTGCCCTGGCCAGGCGACTCATGGCCGACCAGGCCACCGCGCTGGACACGATGGCGCGCGAGGAGCTGGGCGTGGACCCCGAGGAGCTGGGTGGCTCGGCCTGGGAGGCGGCGATCGCGTCGTTCCTGTTGTTCGCTGCCGGCGCGGCCGTGCCGGTCGCGCCGTTCCTGTTCCTGGCCGGTGCCGCGGCGGTGGCGGGCAGTCTCGTCGCCGGGGCGTTCGCCCTGTTCCTCATCGGCGCCGCCATCACGCTGCTGACCGGCCGCTCTGCGCTGCTGTCGGGGGCGCGTCAGCTGCTGTTCGGACTGGCCGCCGCCGCACTGACCTTCGGGCTGGGCAGCCTGCTGGGTGCGGCCGTCACCGGGTAGCCGGCGGTAGACGACATGGCAGACGCGGCGCCCGAGCCATTCGACGTGCCGGTGACCGGAGGGGTCCTGCGGGTCCACCGCTGGGGTCGCTCCGGGCCGAGGGTGCTCGCAGCGCACGGCATCACCGCCTCCGCCATGGCCTTCCGGGCGCTGGGCGAGCGGTTGGCGGGCGACGTCACCCTGCTGGCGCCCGACCTGCGGGGGCGTGGCGCCAGCGGCGAGCTGCCGGGTCCGTTCGGCCTGGCCGCCCACGCCCGCGACCTGGTCGCGGTGCTCGACCACGTCGGTGCCCAGCGGGCCACCGCCCTCGGTCACTCGATGGGCGCCTACGTCGCCGTCGAGCTCGCCCTGGACTTCCCCGAGCGCGTCGAGCGGCTGGTGCTCGCCGACGGTGGGCTGCCCCTGCCCGTCCCCGAGGATGCCGACGTCGACGAGATGGTCGCGGCGACGCTCGGGCCCGCCCTGCAGCGCCTGCTCCGCACGTTCCCCTCCCGCGAGGCCTACCTGGACTACTGGCGCGACCACCCCGCCTTCTCCCAGCCCGGCGTCTGGAACGCCTACGTGGAGTCCTACCTGCACTACGACCTCACCGGCCAGCCGGGCGCGCTGCGGTCGAGGGTCTCCGAGGAGGCGGTCCGCACCGACGGCCGCGACGTGTTCAGCAACGAACGCCTGGGCAGATCGCTGGGTCGCATCACCTGCCCGGTGACGCTCCTTCGCGCTGCCCGCGGGCTGCTCGACCAGCCGCAGCCGCTCCTCGCCGACGAGGTCGTCGAGCGCTACCAGGCGGTGCTGCCCCAGCTGACCGACCAGGTGGTCGCCGACACGAACCACTACACGCTCACGCTGGGCGAGCGTGGCGCCGAGGCCCTGGCCGCGCACGTACGCAGGGCGGTCGGGGTCGTGTGAGGCCTGGCGGGTGAGCCGAGGGCAGCCGGGAATACCGCAGGGGTGAAGGGCGACCGGGTCGAGATCGTGATCGACGCCGGCGACGGGGTCCGGGTCTACGAGATCAGCGCCACCCGGGCCGGCCGCCGGGTGGAAGTCACCACCGGCCGCAGCGTCGTCGAGGTCACCGAGGTCACCCGCGGCGGCAGTGCCGTGCGCAGCGCGCGGTTCATGGCCAGCCGGGTGCTGGCGCTGGTCGAGCATCCCGCTGTCGAGTCGCGGGCGGCGCCCCCGGGCCAGCAGGATGCCCACGAGCCCGGCGGGCGGGGCGACCGGCCCGCGGGCGGCCAGCCCCCGTCGCCGGGCTGGGACTGGTAGCAGGCCTCAGCGCGACCAAGGCGTCGCCGGGCGCTCCTGGCGCTGGCCGTCGACCTCCACGTCGACCAGCTCGTTGAGGAAGCACAGCCGCCCGGCGACCTCGCCGGCCTCCGGCAGGGGATCCGGGTAGCTCCACACGAGGTCGCGGCCCGCCTCGTCGGCGTCCTTCAGCGACCAGTAGGAGGCCACACCCTTGTAGGCGCAGCGGCTGGTGGTCTCGCTGCGGGCCAGCAGGTCCGTGCGGACGTCGGCCGTCGGCAGGTAGTAGCGGGTGGGCAGGCCCGTCTCGAACAGCAGCTTCGGGCGGCCGCTTTCGGCGAGCACCTCGCCGTGGAACAGGACCCGCACGTACCGGGAGCTGTCGCGGACGTCGATGCGGTGGTAGGGGTCAGGAGGATGGCCGAAGATCTGCTGTTCCTCCTCGAACCAGGCGTCCGTCGCATCCCAGTAGAACGCCAGGTGGCCGGACAGGGGCGGCGCGTCCTCCAGCGGCTCCGGGTAGCCCCACGCTGCGCGCTCGGCGACCCGGTCGCCCACGCGCACCGTCCAGTAGGCGGCGTCGCCCTTGAACGGGCAGTGGGTGGCGTGGTCGGTCGGTTCCAGCAGTTCCATGCGCACGTCGGCTTCAGGCAGGTAGTAGACGGGCAGCAGACCCGTCTCGTGCAGCAGCTTCACCCGCCGGCTGTCGGCCACGGTCTCGCCGTTGAACACGGTGCGGACACGGCGGGGCCAGTCCTCGAAGTACAGGACGTGGCCGGCCCGCTGGACCGTGAAGTTGAACACGCCCGCAGGGTGACTGCCGAACGGCCCGCTTCCCATCGTCAAGCTCATCGCGTCTCCTTCGCTCAGCTGTCGGGTTCCGCTGTCGCCACTCCTGATGGCAGGTCGACCGCGGCCGCCCGGTCGGCCAGGACGACAGCCCGGTCGCGACGTACCCCCGCCGCCGGCAGGCTGGGGTCCGCGGCCAGCATGCGTCGCAGCACCGAGGCCTTGCCGGCGCCGCTGACGAGCCACAGGATCCCCGCCGCCCGGTTGATCGCCGGCAACGTGAGCGTCATCCGGGTGCGGCCCCCGTGGACCCCGGTGATTGCCACGTCCCGATGGGTCACGTCAAGCGCCGGGTCGCCGGGGGCGAGCGACGCCGTGTGGCCGTCCTCGCCGAGGCCCAGATGGACGAGGTCGAGCACCGGCGGGTGCCCGCACACCCGCACCAGCTCCTCGGCGTAGCGCCGCGCGGCGGCGGGCAGATCCGCGGCGGTCACCGGCATCGGGTGCACGTTGGCGCCGGGCAGCCCGACCCGCGACAGCAGGTGACGCCGCAGGCTCTCGAGGTTGCGGTCAGGGTGGCCGTCGGGCGCGACCCGTTCGTCCACCTGGAACAGCTCGATGCGCGCCCACGTCAGCGCCAGCCCCGCCAGCCCTGCAAACATGGCGTCGGGGGTGCGCCCGCCGCTGACGGCCATGGCGAACCGCCCGCGCGTGCCCACAGCCTGCTCGGCGCGCTCGGCGACGAGCGCCGCCGCTCGGGCCGCCAGCGCCTTGCTGTCTGACAGCACGGCGACTCGCATCGGCTCCATTGTCGGCGCTGCGTTCCGGCGCGTCAGGGCATCCGGCCTGGGGTGAACCCCATGCGCTCGAGCATGGCCGCCACCTGAAGGCGGCGCGGCCGTGACCCCCTCGCTGGGAGGCATCAGCCCGAAGGGCTGCCCGCCGCAACCAGCCCGTTGTCGGGTTGGAGCGGTGAGCCGTCGACTGGGCAGCGGCGTGGGCCGAGCGTCCGGCTGTGCGGACACGCAGTCCGCCCGTCGGGCAGCTGGTCGCGGATCGTGAACAGCGCCAGGACGCCGCCGAGCGCGATCAGGCCTGCGGAAGCGTGCATGGCGGTGGCAAATCCCGCGGCGAACCGCGCCGGGTCGTTGAACGCGTCGCCGGTGATGCCGGCAAGCGGTGGCAGGGCCGCCACGGCGAGCAGCCCCCCGGTGCGTGAGATCGCGTTGTTGATCCCTGACGCCACGCCGGACCGATGGTCGGGGGCGGCGGCGAGCGCGGTGGCGGTCAACGGCGTCACCAGCGCCGACAGCCCCAGTCCGAACACCACGATTGCCGGTAGCAGGTCGACGAGGTAGCTGGAGCCGGCGTCCAGCCGTGCGATCAGCACCAGACCCGTGGCCATCACCAGCGGGCCGGCCGTCATCGGCCGTCGCGGGCCGAGGCGCTCGGCCAGCGCCCCCGCCCGCGGGGACAGCACGAGCATCAACAGGGTGACCGGCAGCAGGGCGCTGCCCGCCAGCAGGGGCGGGTAGCCCAGCACCACCTGCAGGTGGACCACCAGCAGGAAGAACAGACCGGCCATGCCCCCGTACACCACGAACGTGACCAGGTTCGTGCCAGAGAACTGACGCGAGGTGAACAGCTCCAGGGGCATCATGGGCTCAGCTGCTCGCCGCTCGACCACCACGAACAGCGCCAGGGCGAGCACGCCGACGGCGCCGACGGTGACCAGCAGCGGGTCCGCGCCGCGCTCACCGCCGGTGATCAGCGCCCAGGTCAGGACCCCGAGACCGACGGTTGCCAGCAGCGACCCCGCGACATCGAAGCGGCGGGCAACGTTGGTCGGCCTTGATCCCGGTACGTGGCGGAGGGTGGCCCACAGCACGGCGGCGGTGACCGGCACGTTGATCCAGAAGATCGCACGCCAGCCGAGCGTCCCGATCAACACGCCGCCGAGCAGCGGGCCGACCGCGGCTGCGATCCCGCCGAGTCCGGCCCACGCCCCGATCGCTCTGGCCCGGTCGCCCGGGGCGAACGACGCCTGCAGGATCGCCAGGCTGCCAGGGGTCAGCAGCGCCCCGCCCGCTCCCTGCAACGCCCGACCGGCGACCAGCAGACCGATGGTCGGTGCGGCAGCGCACAGCAGCGACGCCAGGGTGAACCACGCGATGCCGACCACGAACACCCGGCGGCGTCCGAACCGGTCCGCCAACGAGCCGGACAGCAGGATGAGCGCCGCCAGCACCAGCGTGTAGGCGTTGACCGTCCACTGCAGCCCGCCAAAGGTGGCGTCGAGATCAGCGCCGATCGCCGGCAGCGCCACATTGACCGTGGTCGCGTCGAGCAGCGCCAGCGCGCTCGCTCCGACCGTGGCGCCGAGGACCCATCGCGCGCCCGGCGAGCCCCACACCATCGTCTCCCCCGCGGCGTCCCCGCGCGTCGTGTCCATCGTCCTTCGCCTCGCAGACGTCCCATTCGAGGGCGTAGTCGGCCACCGTTCGACCTCTCGGTCCGCACGCTGTTGGAGGGCCATCGCCCAGGCGATCGCTCTATTCGGACGCTAATCCTTGGACGCTAATCCACGAACGGCCCGTTGAACACGGGAGTCTCCTCGTACGGCTGCCCCGCCATGAGCAAGTACCGGGTACCGGGGGCAGCATCGGTCACCGTGAACGCCCCGCCGGATCCCAGGAGCACGAGTTGAGGAGGGCTTGCCGGGCGCCGGTTGGCGCCGAACACGGCCTCGCCGTCCAGCACGTAGGCGAAACCCTGGAATTTGGGCGGTACCGGCGTCGTCACCTCCCCTCCTCGAGGCAACTCGACGTCGAGGATCAGCCCCGGCGTCCCCAGTCGCACCGGGGAACCATCGCCTACCAGCACTCGGACGGTCGCGTCGCCCTCCTCGTGCACGGGGATCTCGTCTGCTTGCACCACCTGCGCGCCCGGCTCGGCCTGCTTGTCCTTGCGGGCGAGGTTGACCCAGAATAGGACACTGCGGAACTCGGAGCCGGTCAGGCCCTCGGCGATCTCGTCCGCTCCCAGGGCCTCGGCGTGCCAGACGCCTCGTCCGGTCCTCAGGAACAGCAGTGCGCCCTCGGGGATCCGGGCCCGCTCCATCGACCCGCCCGGCCCGGTGCTGTGACCGGTGCTGATCGAGCCTTGGAGCACGTACCACAGGTTGTCGAATCCTCTGTGCGGATGTCTTGTGTCCTGGGTCGCAAACTCCGGTGAGAGGCGGATCCTTGCCTCATGGACGAGGATGAACGGATCGACCTTCTCGTACGGCACGCGCGCTGAGGGCAGGGCCTCCAGCACGGGGATGCCCATGATGGGCCTCCGGGCGGCGTCATCTACCAGGACCGCGTCCCGGGCTTTGGTCTCAACCTGCTGCGCCATGATTCTCCCCTTCGGGTTCCCGACCTGGATCCGCACCCTCCGCGCTACTCGTGGACCTCACAAGGGCGACTCTACGGTGAGACCAGGGAGCCACACTTGTGGACAACAACTGCGTTCGGCCGAGCCTTCCTGCTCGCCGCGCCGAAGTCTCGGGTCAGGTGACGGGCTACCGCGCGACCAGCCTCGCGCGCCATGTGGCCGTGCCAGGAGCGCCTCGACGGGGCTCGTGCCTCACAGCGCCAGCTACGCGCACGCCGGCTTGGATCATCGTGCGCCGCGAGCCGCTGCACCCGGCGCCCAGCCAGTCGGCTCGTCCTCGGCTGGCGCCGACTGCGTGCAGGAGGCCGAGCTCGCGAGTGCGCTCGATCACGGCCAGTTGACGACGCCGAGGATGCCAATCGGCAAGGCACAGCGCGAACAGGGCGGTGAGGATGCCCAGCGAGCTCTCGTTCGCGTCCGCCGTCTGAGCGCCTGTAACCTTCCCGACCGGTGGTGGGTACGCGGCCACCAAGCACGCCGTCGTGGCCGTGGTCGAACAGGCAGCACTGGCGCTGGTCGACACCCCTGTGAGCGTGACCGTGTTGTGCCCCGCCCTCGTGCGCACTGGCATGTGCGCAGAGGGCGCCGAGCCCACCGACGTCGCAGTCGAAGCCTTGTCCGCCTGCCGCAGCGGCGTCTTCGCGGTCGTACCGGCCCAATGGGGCGATGCCGTCGTCGACCGAGCCGCCCGCCTCACCGCCGGGCATCCTCCGACCATCCCCGTGCCACAGCCGGCGCCTCCGGCTGTCGAATGAGCAGGATCCGAACCGACCCGTGCAAGCCCAGCAATCAGCTGGCTGTACTGCCGTGGCGTGTAAGACGCCTCTCGGCGCGAGGGTCGAGAGCATGATTATCTGGAGCCCTCTTCGGGGTGTCGTCGACGTCGCTGACGAGGCCGCGTGAGCTCGTCGGCGACGCGTTACATCTGGAGCCTGTCGCTGACGGGCTCCACGTAGCCCGAGGGGCGGCGGCGTCCGCGGCGCCGCGTCCCGTCATGCCTCCTGCGCGGGGAGCCCCACGCCTCGGCGGGGGCGAGCAGCGGACAAACACGCCCTCTCGCGCCGACTCGTCGCGAAGCTCGAGCGCCTCGGTCCAGCCAGCGTGTCCATCCGCTGCGGGCTTGCCGCGGCTGCGGGGGCGGCGCGGCGGCTGTCATCTGCCGACCCAGCAGCGCGGTCCACTCCTGATTGGCGGTCCACGTCAGCGACATGTCGCCCACGCAAACCACCAGGTCAGCGACCTGCAGCGTCCCTCCGCTCCAGATAAGTCGAAACACGCTCATCCGACTTTTGACCCGGGTCGCGTTCGGGTTCCACTCGCCTGAACCGCTCATCGCCCTGGCCATGCTGGCCCTCGGCGGGCTGTGCCCACCCCGGCCAGGACGCACCCGGTTACCCACACACCAGTCATGAGAGCCCTTTTCACCGCGACATCCGACCGCCCACCGCCGTCCCTGACCGACCGAACGACAGCCTCGTCCACCGCAGCAGCACCTCCGGCTTGGCGCTTCGAGTCCCGTACGCGGCTGGATGCCGCGCGTCGGACGGACCTTCGCCGCATGTTCCGCATCGAGGTCAGCCGATGCCGGACGCTCACGGGTTTGGCTGGGCGGCGGTAGCACGCCGTGTGCTACTATGCGGCTATGGCGACAACGACCGTACGACTCAGTCCCGAGGAGGAAGAGGCGCTCGACCGACTAGCGCAGCGGTACGGCGGACGCTCCGGAGCCATCCGCCATGCCGTGCGCTGGCTCGCGGCCGAGCAAGCGCGCCAGGATGCGCTGCAGCAGGCTCTTGACGAGTGGGAAACTGAACGCGGGCCAGTGGATGAGGAGGCAGTGGCAGCCGCCATCCGGCGCTTCGGCCTGAGCCGGGAATCGGCCGAGCGGTGAGCGAGGGCGCCTTCTTCATGATCTCCGGTGGTGGGGGGGG
>DASZOD010000038.1:0-2389 GCA_035550935.1 Egibacteraceae bacterium
GCCCCGGAGCTCTCCGCTCCGGGGCCGCCTGCATGCCGACCGTCCATCGGGGAACGTTCACAGGCCTTGCCGCGTTTCGTGAACGCGGCAATGCCGCAACCCCGCCTGCCGGCGGCTCCCGGGCAGCACGACGGGCGGGAAGCCACGATCGCCGACCCCCGGGGTACTGGAGGAGTCCAGGGTGGCCACCGACGAGGACTTCCACGACGACGACGGGTTCGAGGGCAACGACCTTGAGCTGAAGGACCTCGAGAACCTCGACGAGTTCGAGGAGGACGAAGAGGACGAGGACGACCTCGAGGCCGACCTGGGCGAGGACCTCGAGGAGGACGGGGAGAACCTGGAGTCCGTCGACGAGGAGGAGGGAGAGGAGGAGGACGAGGGCGAGCTCGCCGAGGTCGAAGACGAGCTCGAGGAGGAAGATGACGAGGCCCTCGGCGTGCTGCTGGCACGCGACGAGGTGCTCGACGACGAGTTCCTACGGCTCGACGACGCCCGCGACGCGCTGGCGGTGCCTGACGTCCCGATCGGCGTGGGGGAGTTCACCTGCCGTTCGTGCTTCCTCGTGAAGCGCCGGGCGCAACTGGCCGACGAGGCGAAGCTCATCTGCCTGGACTGCGCGTGACCAACCGGGCCGGAGGCCGTCGGGCGCTGCTGGCGGTCGCCGGAGGAGGGCTGCTGTTCGCCGCCCACCCGCCCGCCGACATCGCCTGGCTCGGCGTTCTCGCGCCGGTGCCGTTGCTGTGGCTCGCTCGTGACCTTGCTCGTCACAGCACGCGCCCGGTGCCGGCCGGCGCCGGCTGGGGGCTGCTCGCCGGCGTCGCCTTCTTCGGGCCGCTGCTGTGGTGGATCATCCGCTTCGGGGTGGTCGCCTGGGTGCTGCTGGTGGCGCTGCAGGCTGCCTTCGTCGGCGTCATCGTCGCCGGGCTGGCCGGCTGGGGAGAACGGGCCGGCCGGCCGGTGGCGGCGG
Organism: Egibacteraceae bacterium; assembly: GCA_035550935.1. Taxonomy (GTDB): domain Bacteria; phylum Actinomycetota; class Nitriliruptoria; order Euzebyales; family Egibacteraceae; genus DASZOD01. Next base: position 971 of record DASZOD010000038.1, read on the forward strand.
TGGTGTGGTGGGTCGCGCTGGAGGCGGCCCGCAGCAGCTGGCCCCTTGGGGGGTTCCCGTGGGGCGTGCTCGGCTACAGCCAGCACAGCGGCGGCGTGCTGCTGCCGGTCGCCCGCACCCTGGGGGTGCTCGGCGTCAGCGCGCTGTGCGTGGGCATCGCCGTCTGCATCGAGGCGGCGCTGCGCCGTGGGGCCTCGGCACTGCGCAGCGGGGCAGGCGTCGCCGATCGGTCGTTGGCGGCCACGTCGGCGGTGGCGGTCCCCGCGTCCGCCGCCGCCGCCCTGGTCGCGGCGGGCGTCCTGGCCTCGGGCTCGCCGCCGGCGCCGACCAGCCGCAGCGTCGACGCCGCCGCGGTCCAGGGCAACAACCTCGAGCTGCCGCCGGTCACGACCCGCATGAGTGACGCCAGGGTGGAACGCATCGTCGACCTCATGGTGGCGACCACCGCTCGGCTGGCGGCCGACCCCCCCCAGGTGACGGTGTGGCCGGAGAACGCCCTTGACGCCGACCCCCGTGACGACCCCGCCCTGCGCCGACGCCTGGACGAGGCGCTGCGGCTGCTCGGCGGCCGGCCGCTGCTGGTCGGCACGCTGCTGGACGGGCCCCGGCCGGGGACGTTCCTCAACGCGATCGTGCAGTTCGGCCCCGGCGCGCGCATCGAGGACCTCTACGTCAAGCGACGTCTCGTTCCGTTCGGCGAGTACGTGCCGGGCCGGCGCTGGCTGGACTGGATCCCCCCCTTGGAGCAGATCCCCACCGACGGCATCCCCGGCGAGGGACCAAAGGTGTTCCACGTCGCCGGGGCGGTCATCGGTCCCGTCACGTGCTTCGAGAGCCTCTTTCCGCGGCTGGTGCACAGCCAGATCCGTGCCGGCGCTGAGGCGCTGGTCGTGACGACGAACAACGCCAGCTTCGGGCGGACCCCCGCCAGCCGACAGCACCTGGCTTTCAGCCAGCTGCGCGCTGTGGAGACCGGCCGCTGGGTGCTGCACGCAGGAATCTCGGGGATCTCCGCGGTGGTGTCCCCAGACGGCCGGGTGTCGCAGCGCAGCGCGCTGTTCGAGCAGGTGGTGGTGCGCGACCGCCTGCCGCTGGTGACCGGACAGACGGTTGCGACCCGCACCGGCGACCTGGTCGGAACCGCCTCTCAGGTGGTCGCCGCGACGGGGCTGGTGGGGCTTGCCGTGGCCCGCCGCCGGACGGGCGGGACGCCTGCACGCCGGGTAGGCTCGGGCCGCGTGCCCGCACCCGCGGACCGTGCCCCCGTCATCTAGCGGTCCAGGATACCGGCCTTTCAAGCCGGCGGCGCCGGTTCGAATCCGGTCGGGGGCACCACGTTTCCGCAGGTCAGCGGCCTGTTCCGCTTAGCCCCGCTCGCCCGCCGTAAGGCGTGTGGGACACGTGGGGACACACACCAGG
>DASZOD010000039.1:0-15773 GCA_035550935.1 Egibacteraceae bacterium
CTCGTAGCCGTCGGCGCGCGGGCCCGACCCCATCGGCGTGTTGAGCACCAGGTCGCCCTCGCCGGCGACGATCCGGTCGACGACGTTTGGGCTTCCCGCGCTGAACTTCCTGACCACCTCGGCCCTGACCCCGGCCCGCCACAGCGTCTCGGCGGTGCCCTCGGTGGCCAGTACCTGGAAGCCCAGCTCGGCCAGGCGCTTGATCGGGAAGATCATCGCCCGCTTGTCACGGTTGGCGATCGAGGCGAACACCGTCCCCTTGCTGGGAAGCACCATCGCGCCGGTGCCTTCCTGGCTCTTGGCGAAGGCGACGCCGAAGTCGGCGTCGATGCCCATGACCTCCCCGGTGGAGCGCATCTCGGGGCCCAACCGGGTGTCGACGCCGGGGAAGCGGTTGAACGGCAGCACGGCCTCCTTGACCGCCACGTGCCCCGGCGGCGCGTCGAGGACGAGGTCGGCGGCGCCCAGCAGGCCCTCGGCGCGCAGCTCGGCCAGGCTGGCCCCGACCATGACCCGGGCGGCGACCTTGGCCAGCGGCACGCCGGTTGCCTTCGACACGAACGGGACGGTCCGGCTGGCCCGGGGGTTGGCCTCGATGACGCTGATGACGTCGTCGCGGATGGCGTACTGGACGTTGATCAGCCCCCGGACGCCCAGGCCGGCGGCGATCGCCTCGGTGTAGTCGCGCAGCCGGCGCAGCTGCGCCCGCCCGAGCGTGTAGGGGGGGATGACACAGGCCGAGTCGCCCGAGTGCACCCCGGCCTCCTCGATGTGCTCCATGACCCCCCCGACGTAGATCTCGCTGCCGTCGAAGACCGCGTCGACGTCAACCTCGACCGCACCCTCGAGGAAGCGGTCGACCAGGACGCCTCCCTCCCCCGCGTTGGCCTGCAGCCAGTCGCCCATCTGGTCGGGGCCGTACACGATCGCCATGGCCCGGCCCCCCAGCACGTAGGAGGGCCGCACCAGCACCGGGAAGCCGATGCGCCCGGCGACGGCGAGCGCCTCGTCCAGCGACCGGGCGATCCCGCCCGGCGGCTGTGGGATGGCCAGCTCGTCGAGCAGCGCCCCGAAGCGGCCCCGGTCTTCCGCCCGGTCGATGGCCTCGGGCGGGGTGCCCAGGATCGGGACGCCGTTGGCCTCCAGCGCCCGGGCCAGCTTCAGCGGCGTCTGGCCTCCCAGCTGGACGAGCACGCCGGGGGGCTGGCCGGCGGTGGACGCGGCGCGCTCGGCGTCGTAGACCGCCAGCACGTCCTCCAGCGTCAGCGGCTCGAAGTACAGCCGGTCGGCGGTGTCGTAGTCGGTCGAGACGGTCTCGGGGTTGCAGTTGACCATGACGGTCTCGAAGCCCGCGTCGCGCAGGGCGACCACCGCGTGCACGCAGCAGTAGTCGAACTCGATGCCTTGACCGATGCGGTTGGGGCCCGAGCCCAGGATGATGACGGTGGGCCGCCCGGAGGGGCTGACCTCGTTCTCGACCTCGTAGGTCGAGTAGTGGTAGGGGGTGTCGGCGGCGAACTCGGCGGCGCAGGTGTCCACGGTCTTGAACACCGGCGTGACCTGCAGCGCGCAGCGACGGGCCCGCACGGCGTCCTCGGTGGAGGCCAGCAGCGCCGCCAGCGCCGCGTCGGAGAAGCCGGCGCGCTTCGCGCGCCGCAGCAGGCGCCGGTCGGCGCCGGCAAGCGCGCCCGCGGCGCGCAGCTCCCCGCGCAGCTCGCCGACCTGGGCCAGCTGGTCGCAGAACCAGGGGTCGTAGCCGGTGAGCTCGGCGACCCGCTGGGAGCTCCAGCCGCGCGCCAGAGCCCGGTCGGCGTCCAGCAGGCGGTGCTCGTGGGGCACCCGCAGGGCCGCGGCCAGCTGCTCGTCGGAGCGGGCCGGATCGTCCCCAAGCAGGCCCACCACGCCGGTCTCCAGGCTGCGCAGCGCCTTGCCCAGCGACTCCTTGAAGGTGCGCCCGATTGCCATGACCTCGCCGACGCTCTTCATCCGCGTCGTCAGCGTCGGGTCGGTGCCGGGGAACTTCTCGAATGCGAAGCGGGGCAGCTTGGTGACGACGTAGTCGATGCTGGGCTCGAACGCCGCCAGCGTCTCGCGGGTGATGTCGTTGGGGATCTCGTCGAGGGTGTAGCCGACCGCCAGCAGCGCGGCGATCTTGGCGATCGGGAAGCCGGTGGCCTTCGAGGCCAGCGCCGATGAGCGCGACACCCGAGGGTTCATCTCCACCACCCGCATCCGCCCGTCGCCGGGGTGGACGGCGAACTGCACGTTGCTGCCGCCGGTGGCCACTCCGACCCGGCGCATGATCGCGAAGGCCGAGTCGCGCATGGCCTGGTACTCGCGGTCGGTCAGGGTCTGGGCCGGGGCGACGGTGATCGAGTCGCCGGTGTGCACCCCCATCGGGTCGACGTTCTCGATCGGGCAGACGACAACGCAGTTGTCGACCGCGTCGCGCATGACCTCGAGCTCGTACTCCTTCCAGCCGATCAGCGACTCGTCGACCTGGATGGTGCCGATCGGGCTGGCGGCGATGCCCTCGCGGGCCATGCGCTCGAACTCGCCGGGATCGCGGGCCACGCCGCTGCCGGCGCCGCCGAGGGTGAACGACGAACGCACCAGCAGCGGGAAGCCGATCTCGTCTGCCAGCGCGAGGGCCTCGGCGACTGTGGCCGCCTGCCCCGAGGCGGCCACTGTCAGGCCGATCTCGCGCATCGCGGTGACGAACCGCCGACGGTCCTCGGCCAGGCGGATGGTGTCCAGCCCGGCGCCGATCAGCTCGACGCCGTACTCGTCGAGCACGCCGGCCTCGGCCAACGCGACCGCGACGTTGAGGCCGGTCTGGCCGCCCAGGGTGGGCAGCAGCGCGTCGGGACGCTCGCGGGCGACGACCTTGGCCACGATGTCGGGGGTCACCGGCTCGACGTAGGTCACGTCGGCCGTCTCCGGGTCGGTCATGATCGTCGCCGGGTTGGAGTTGACCAGGACGACGCGGTAGCCGCTGGCGCGCAGCACCTTGCAGGCCTGCGTGCCCGAGTAGTCGAACTCGCAGGCCTGGCCGATGACGATCGGCCCGGATCCCAAGATGAGGATCGACTCGAGGTCGGCGCGGCGGGGCACCGCTAGCTGCCGCCCATGAGCGCGACGAACTGCTCGAACAGGTAGCGGGCGTCGTGGGGACCCGGGGCCGCCTCGGGGTGGTACTGGACGCTGAAGGCGGGAACGTCGTGGCAGCGCAGCCCCTCGTTGACGCCGTCGTTGAGGTTGACGTGGGACTGGCTTACCCGGCCGAACTCGCCGTCGTCGGGGATGGAGTCGGGGTCGACGGCGAAGCCGTGGTTGTGGCTGGTGATCTCGACCGCCCGCCGCTCCTCGTTGCGCACAGGCTGGTTCGTGCCGCGGTGGCCGAACCCGAGCTTGTAGGTCTTGGCGCCCACGGCCAGCCCCAGCAGCTGGTGGCCCAGGCAGATCCCGAAGGTCGGCACCCGCTCGGCCAGCAGGCGGCGGATGGCGGCGACGGCGTGGCGCACCGGCGCGGGGTCGCCCGGGCCGTTGGACAGGAACACCCCGTCGGGCTGGAGCGCGAGGACGTCCTCGGCGGGGGTTCGGGCGGGCACCACCCGCAGCGCGCAGCCGTGCGCGGCCAGCCGCCGCAGGATGTTGCGCTTGATGCCGAAGTCGTAGGCGACCACCCGCAGCCGCGGCGGGCCGGCGCCGGCGGCGGGCCAGTCGTAGGGCTGGGGGGTGCTGACCTCGCTGGCCAGCTCGGCGCCTTCCATGGCCGGCGCGTCCAGCACGCGCTCGGCGAGGGCGTCGGCGTCGAGGACCTCGGTGGAGACCGCCGCGCGCATGGCCCCGGCCGAGCGCAGGTGGCGGGTCAGCATGCGGGTGTCGACCTCGCTGATGCCGACCGCGCCGCTGGCGGCCAGGTAGTCCTGCAAGGTGCCGGTCGCCCGGTGGTTGGAGGCGACCCGGCTGGCTTCGCGGACGATGAACCCGGCGACCTGCACCCGCGAGGACTCGGCGTCGTCGGCGTTGACACCGTAGTTGCCCTGGTGGGGGTAGGTCATCGCCACGAGCTGGCGATGGTAGCTGGGGTCGGTGAGCACCTCCTGGTAGCCCGACAGCGCGGTGTTGAACACCACCTCGCCGAAGGCGGTCCCGCGGGCGCCGAAGGCCTCGCCACGCAACGCGGTGCCGTCCTCGAGCAGGAGGAGGGCCTCGGGGGGCTGCTGGCCGGCCATCACGACAGTCCCGTCAGCTGCTCGTCGCGCAGCGTGAAGCGGCCGTGCAGGACGGTGTGGACCACCTTGCCGACCACCTCCATTCCGGCGTAGGGGGTGTTGCGGCTGCGCGAGCGCAGCGCGGCGGGGTCGACGGTCCAGGGCCGGGCCGGGTCGAAGACGACCAGGTTGGCCGCGGCGCCCGGCTCCACCGGACCACCATGGCCGCCGATGTCGCGACAGCGGGCGGGGTTCGTGGACAGCGCGGCGACGGCCGCCTGCAGCGACAGCACCCCCGGGCGCACCAGCGAGGTCATCGTCAGCGCCAGGGCCGTCTCCAGCCCCAGCATCCCGGGCGGGGCCTGGCTCCACTCCTGCTCCTTGGACTCGGGCGGGTGCGGCGCGTGGTCGGTGGCGATGGCGTCGATCGTGCCGTCGGCCAGACCCTCGCGGACCGCCTCGAGGTCGTCCTTGGAGCGCAGCGGCGGGTTGACCTTGTAGACGGGGTCGTAGCTGCGCGCCTGGTCCTCGGCGAGCGTGAAGTGGTGGGGGGTGGCCTCGGCGGTGACCCGGGTGCCGCGGGCCTTGGCCGCGCGGATCAGCGCGACCGTCCCGGCGGTGGAGACGTGAGGCACGTGCAGCCGCGCCCCGACACCGTGGGCGAGGATGAGGTCACGGGCGACCATGATCTCCTCCGCCTCGTGCGGCCAGCCCGCTAGGCCGAGCAGCGCCGACAGGTCGCCCTCGTTCATCTGGGCGTCCTCGGTGAGGCTGGCCTCTTCGGCGTGGTTGCACACGATGCCGTCCCAGGTGCGCGCGTACAGCAGGGCCCGGCGCATGACCTGGGCCGAGCGCACCGGTCGGCCGTCGTCGGAGAAGCAGCGGACCCCGACCGCGGCCATCGCTCCCAGCTCGGCGAGCTCCTCGCCGGCCAGACCCCGGGTCACGGCCCCGACCGGGTGGACGTCGCAGCGGGCGGCGTCTCGGGCCAGCCGCAGCACCTGCTCGACGACGCCGGCGTGGTCGCAGACCGGGTCGGTGTTCGCCATCGGGCACACCGCGGTGAACCCACCGGCGGCCGCGGCGGCGGTGCCGCTGGCGATGGTCTCGGCGTCCTCGCCGCCGGGCTCGCGCAGGTGCACGTGCAGGTCGACGAAGCCTGGCGCGCACACCAGGCCGGCGCCGTCGATGCGGGCGCCGCGGTGGCCGGCCCCGACGGCGACGACCCGGTCGCCGTCGACCGCGACGTTCGTGGTCTCGTCGCGCCCGCCGGCGGGGTCGACCAGCCGGACCCCGACGAACGTGAACCCGCTCACCGCCGCTGCACCGCCGGCCAGGCCGTCTCCTCGCCGCCGAGCATGAGGTACAGGCAGCTCATGCGCACGGCGATGCCGTTGGCGACCTGCTCGGTGATCACCGAGTTGGCGGCGTCGGCCGCGTCGGCGGAGATCTCCACCCCCCGGTTCATCGGACCGGGATGCATGACGATGGCCTCCTCAGGCAGGCGGGCCAGCCGGTCACGGTCGACTCCCCACAGACGGGCGTACTCGCGGATCGTGGGGAAGAACTGCTGGGCCATCCGCTCCCGCTGCACCCGCAGCAGGTAGAGCACGTCGGTCTTGGGCAGCACCGCGTCGAGGTCGTGACTGAACGCCGCGCCCCACGTCTCCACCGAGCTGTGCTCCGACCTGGGGGGAAGCAGGGTCGGTGGCCCCACCAGGGTGACCTCGGCGCCCATCGTGACCAGCGCCTGCACCACGCTGCGGGCAACCCGGGAGTGGAAGAGGTCGCCCACCGCGGCGACCCGCAGGCCCTCCAGGTGCCCGCGCCGCTCGCGGATCGTGAACAGGTCCACCAGGGCCTGGGTGGGGTGCTGGTGCCAGCCGTCGCCGGCATTGATGACCTTCGCGTCGACCCAGCGGGTCAGCTGCTGCGGGGCGCCCGAGGCCCAGTGGCGGACGACGATGGCGTCCACGCCCATGGCCTGCAGGGTCAGCGCGGTGTCTTTCAGCGACTCCCCCTTGCTGACGCTCGAGCCCTTGGCCGAGAAGTTGATGACGTCGGCCGACAGACGCTTGGCGGCGAGCTCGAAGCTGATGCGGGTGCGGGTGGAATCCTCGTAGAACAGGTTGCACACCGTGCGCCCCCGCAGCGTGGGGACCTTCTTGATGGGTCGCCGCCCGATCTGCTTGAGGCCCTCGGCGGTGTCGAGGACGACCCCGATCTGCTCCGCCGACAGGTCCTCGACGCTGAGCAGGTGCGCGATCATCGGCCGTCCCCGCCCGGTCGAGCGAGCGTCGGCTGGGGTCGGCGTCCGACCAGCACCTCGTCGGCCCCGTCGGTCTCGACCAGCCGGACCCGGACCTCCTCGTCGGCGGCGGTCGGCAGGTTCTTGCCCACGTAGTCGGCGCGGACGGGCAGCTCCCGGTGGCCGCGGTCGACGAGCACGGCCAGCTGGATGGCGGCGGGACGCCCGTGGTCCATGACCGCGTCCATGGCGGCGCGGACGGTGCGGCCCGTGTAGAGCACGTCGTCGACGAGGACCACGGTCTTGGCGTCCACCGGGGACGGCAGGCGGGTCTGGCCCAGCGGGCGCGGGCCGATGCGCGCGTAGTCGTCCCGGTAGAGGGTGACGTCGAGGCTGCCGGCCGGAACCGGGGCGCCCTCGATCTCGGCGACCGCCGCCGCCAGGCGTTCGCCCAGCGGCACGCCGCGGGTGGGCACGCCCATGAACACGAGACCGGCGGCGCCTTTGTTGCGTTCCAGCACCTCATGGGCCATGCGCCGCAGCGCCCGGGCAATGTCCTGCGCCGACAGCACCTGTTTGAAGCCCGCGAACGCATCGCCTGGGGAAGGCGGCCACGCCACCGTCATCGCTCGCACCTTTCTGGCCTCGCCGGACCAGGCTTAAAGGCGTCGATGGTCGCGGCGACCGTAGCAGCCGCCGCGCCGGCCGACAACCACCGCCCCCCGCGCGCCTCCCCCCGGAGTGTGTCGCCTTGTACCGTCGCGGTGGCGGACCCGACACACTCTGGCTCTGGCGGAGGACCAGGCGGACCCGTTCGGCGACGTGCCCGGGTCGCTCGACGACGTCGTGCCAAGTGAAGCGGAACGGACGGTATCCGGCCAGCTGGAGGTCGTTGAAGCGCCCCGCGTCGCGCCGCCGCTGGGCTGGAGCATCGTGGAAACGCGGACCCTCCCACTCGAGGATCACGCGCTCTGGCTCGTACAGCGAGTCGACGATCCCGATCAGGCCGTGCTCGCCGTGCACCGGGGCGTTCCAGCGAGGCTGCGGCAGCCCGTGCAGGCGCAGCACCGCGGCGGCGCGCCGCTCCAGCCACGACCGGAAGGTCCCCTCGGCTCCGGGCGCCGTCACGCTGACCAGCAGCCCGACTCCCGTACGCCCGGGCAGCAGCGTGACCGCACGCCCGTAGAGCCAGGAACGAGCGGTGACGCCCGCGCAGATGGCGTCGTCGGTGAGCGCGGTCAACGTCGCGCGGTCAACCCGAGCGGCCAGGTCGACCAGCGTGCGGGCAGCGGTCGTGACGCGGAGCCCGTTCACGACGCACACGTCGCAGGCATGCAGCCGGCGCGTCCGGTGCACCGTCACGCCGGGCACGTCGGTGGGCGACAGTCCCGGCATCGTCAGCTCGATGGTGGATGCGGCCCCGAGGCGGTCCATACCGAGCAGACGCAGGGCGGTCGAGTGCGACGCGGCGGCGTCGCCACCGGCCGCCTGCAGCGCGGCGCACACGTCGCCGCGCCAGGATGGCGCGACGCCAGCGACGCGGTGGACACCACGATGCACACTCACGAGCTCACCGCTGCGGGTCATGCCATGCACGACACGCTGGCTCACACCGAGCGCACGTGCCTGTGCGGTGGTGACGTGACCGTACTGGGTCTCGGCCAGCCGCAGGAGCGCAACCTTGGCCGCACGGGACATGCCCGTCGGTGTACCTCCGAGCGCCCACAGAACAGCCGGGTCGGCCGGTCGCAGTTGTGGACAGTGACGGGTGTGTCGGCCTGGTGACCGCGGCGGTATGGAAGGCGACACACTCCGGGGCAGGCCGCTACGTTGCGGCCTCGGCGCGGGACGCGGCTACCGCTGCCAGCAGGCCGTTGACGAAACGGCCCGAGTCGGGGGTGGACAGCTCCTTGGCCAGCTCGACGGCCTCGTCGATGGCGACAGCGGTGGGCACGTCGGGGTCGTGGAGGATCTCGTACAGCCCGATGCGCAGGATGTTGCGGTCCACGACCGGCATGCGCGACAGCTTCCAGTCGCGCGACTGAGCCTCGATCAGCCCGTCCAGCTCCGCCCGGTGGCGGTGGACTCCCCGCACCAGGGCCACGGCGAACTCCGGCACGGGCTCGGGACCGTCGAGGTGCGCGGCCAGGACCCCGGGGATGGGGCGGCCTTTCAGGTCGGCCTCGTAGAGGATGTCCAGCGCCCGCTTGCGGGACTGGTGGCGGGTCGGCCGGGCGCCCATCAAGCCCGGGAGAGGTACGCGCCCGAACGCGTGTCGACCTTGATGCGCTCGCCCGCGGTGATGAACAGCGGCACCTGCACCACCGCGCCGGTCTCCAGGGTGGCGGGCTTGGTGGCGCCCGAGACCCGGTCGCCCTGCAGCCCAGGGTCGGTCTTGGTCACCGTCAGCTCGACGCTGGCGGGCAGGTTGACGTCGACCACCTCGCCTTCGTGGAAGACCAGGTCCAGTGTGTCTCCCTCGGTGATCCAGCGGGCGCTGTCGCCCAGCGCCGACGAGGCGACCGCGGTCTGCTCGAAGTGCTGGGTGTCCATGAACACGTAGGCGTCGCCCTCGCGGTACAGGTACTGCAGCGGCCGGCGCTCCAGGATGGCCTGCGGCAGCTCCTCGCCGGCGCGGAAGGTGCGGTCGACGGTCTTGCCGCTGCGCACGCCTTTGAGAGTGGTGCGCACGAACGCGCCGCCCTTGCCCGGCTTGACGTGCTGGAAGTAGTCGACACGCCACAGCTCGCCGTCGAGCTTGATGGTCATGCCGTTCCTCAGGTTGTTGGTCGACACCATGTGGCGGCTGCTCCGGCCGGCTGGAGAGAGGTTCTCGCCTTCGGGCGCTGGCGCGCCCTGCGGTCCTCGGTAGTGGTCTCGCCTTCGGGCGCTGACGCGCCCTGCGGTCCTCAGAGGACGACGAGGTCCTTGGCAGTGCGGGTCAGGACGTCGGGGTGTCCAGTGGTGACCGCCAGGGCGTCTTCGACGCGGACGCCACCGACGCCGGGCAGGTAGACGCCCGGCTCGACGGTGACCACCATGCGGCTGGCAAGTGTACCAGCGGCCCCCGGACCCAGGTACGGGTCCTCGTGGATCTCCAGACCCAACCCGTGGCCGGTGCCGTGCAGGAAGCCCTCGGCGTGACCGGCGTCGGCGACGACCGCGCGGCAGGCGGCGTCGACGTCCTCGGCGCGGGCGCCGTCGACGGCCGCGGCCAGGCCGGCCTCCTGTGCCGAGCGCACCACGGCGAACACCGCGCGCAGCCGGACGCCGGGCTCGCCCAGCGCTGCCACCCGGGTCATGTCGCTGTGGTAGCCGTGGACGAGGGCACCGAAGTCCACGGTCACGAGATCGCCGCGCTCCAGGGCCCGGCCGCCGGGCCGGTGGTGGGGGACCGCGCCGTTGGGGCCCGACGCGACGATCGTCTCGAACGAACGGTCGGCCGCGCCCCGGTCGACCAGCTCGCGCTCGAGGCGCACGGCCACCTGCCGCTCGGTCAGTCCCGGCGCGAGCCATCCCAGCAGCGCGCCGAACGCCTCGTCGGCGATCGCGCAGGCGCGCCGCAGGGCCGCGATCTCCGCGGCGTCCTTGACCGCCCGTAGCGCCTCGACGTGCCCGGCGGCGGGCACCACCGAGACCTGGGGCAGCAGCTCGGCCAGCCGTCGGGCCCGGTCCCAGCTGACGTCGTGGCTCTCCAGCCCCAGCGTGCTGGCGGCCGGCAGCCGCTCGGCGATCCAGTCGCCGGCGCGGGTGACGAGACGTCTGACCTCGGGTGCCTCGGCGCCGGCCCGCTCGGCGTAGCGGGCGTCGGTGACGAGCAGGTCGCCGTCACCGGCGGCGGTGACCAGCAGGGCCGCGGCGCTGCCCGTGAAGCCGGTCAGGTAGCGCACGTTGACCAGGCGGGTGACGAGCAGCGCGTCGAGGCCGGCCTCGGCCAGGCGGGTGCGCAAGCCGGCGCGGCGGGCCCGGGTCACAGAAGGCACCACGTGCTCCAGACTGTAGGGGAATGAGGGCGTCCCCGGAGCGGGGAAGCTGCCAGATAGCAGCCGACGCCTTCCAGGAGGGTCGATGCCGGTGCGGCTGGCGCTGGCCGGGGACACGATGCTGGGCCGCAAGGTCGCCGAGCGGCTGGCCGCCGACGGCCCCGACACGCTGTTGGCGCCCGAGGTCGTGGCCGTGGCCGCCGAGGCCGACCTCATGGTCTGCAACCTGGAGTGCTGCGTCTCCTCGCGCGGGCGGCGCTGGCCCGACCCCGCCAAGCCGTTCTTCTTCCGCGCCCCGCCCGTGGCCACCAAGGTGCTGGGTCGGCTGGGCGTCGATTGCGTGACGCTGGCGAACAACCACGCGCTGGACTTCTCCGAGGAAGCGCTGCTCGACACCTTCGGGCACCTGGAGTCCGCGGGCATCGCCTGGGTCGGCGCCGGCCCCGACCTGGCCCGGGCCCGCCAGCCGGTGGTCTTGCAGGCAGCCGGCCTGCGCGTGGCGGTCATCGGCGTCGCCGACCACCCTGAGGACTTCGCCGCCGGGCCCGACCATGCGGGCATCGCCTACGCCGACCTGCGCGACGACGTGCCGGCGTGGCTGACCGGACTGGTTGCGAGCGCCGACGCCGACATCACGCTGGTGACGCCGCACTGGGGCCCCAACATGGTCGCCGAGCCGGTCCCGCACGTGCGCGCCGCGGCGGCGGCGCTGCAGGCCGCCGGCGCCACCATCATCGTCGGCCACTCCGCCCACGTGTTCCACGGCGTCGGCCCGGGAGGGGTGCTGTTCGACCTCGGCGACTTCCTCGACGACTACGCGGTCAACCCCACGTTGCGCAACGACGTGGGGCTGCTCTGGCTCGTCGACGTCGACGCGACCGGCCTGCGTCGGGTCGAGGCGGTGCCGCTGGCGCTGGACTACTGCCACACCCGCCTGGGCGAGGGCGACGATGCCGCCTGGGTGCGCCGGCGCTTCCGCGAGGCCTGCGCCCGGCTCGGCACGAACGCCACCGAGGAGGACGGCCGGCTGGTCGTCGACGTCGCCGGGCAGGGCCGGTAGCTGCCCGCCCCCAGCCACCGCGCGCGTGGAGTGACAGCTCGGACCCGGACCCGCCGACCTGGACGAGGCCCTACGCGCCGGACACCAGCACCACGGTCACCATTCCCGCTATCCGTGTGGCCCGACGGGGACCATGGGGTTCATCTGATTGCCAACTCACCCTGCATCCCGGGAGCATGTGGACGGCAGTAGAACCGGTAGGTCCCCGGCTCTGCCGAAAAGGTGACCCTCTGCGTGGTTCCCGGCGGGACGTTGAGGTCGACTGCCAGTTCGTCGATGGTGAAGGTGTGACGGGTGCTGTCGTTGTTGCTGACGTGCACCGAGATGGTCCCGCCGTCGGCGTTGACCTGGGAGGGCAGGAACTCGAGGTGTTCGGTGACGACGCGGATGTCGCCGGGTTGCGCGGGCGCGTTGTCGAGCGCGGTGAACGCCGCAACCGACAAGAGTGCTGCCGCCGCGGCCAACGCTCCCGCGCCGATCGCGATGGTGCGGGCGGGCCGCGAGGCAGCGTCCACAGCGGCGCCCGCGCGGAAGGAGGGGATCGCGGCGATCGTGCCGACGAGCAGCGAAAGGACCAGGACGACGAGTGGGATGAAGTCCGTCAGCGACTCCGGATGGGTCAGCGCGTCGGCCAGGAACGGAGCGCTGGACAGCAGGGTCGCCACGGAGACCACTCCCAGCCAGACCGCACCCACACGCGGCCAGCGCAGCAGCACGGGAATCCCCACGGCGAACGGCGCCGCCATGGACAGCAGGAAGGGCTCCACACGGCCTTCCAGCAGCATGGGGACGAGGAAGGACGCGAGAGCGCCGACGGCGGCGAACAGCTGCAGGCGGCGCCATCCGAAGCCGCCCTGGGCGGGAACGTCGATGGCGGACCGCGGTCCTTCCGCGGCGGTGTGCAATGTGTTGCGCATAGCTTCTCCTCGAGGCGGGTGTCGTGTCGATCAGGGCGCGAGAGCAGCACCGAGGTGTGTGGGGGGCAGCGCGCCGAGCTGCTGCAGCAGGCCGAACAGGTCGACTGACGACCAGTGCTCGACGAACCTGCCGTCCGGTCCGGCGCGGTTGATGTCTACGACCTGGAAGGTCACCTGCTTCCCGGTCGGGGGGACGCCGAGGAACTCCCCTGCCTGGGTGCCGCGCATGGAGATGCGCTGCACGACCCGGTCACCCTCGGCGAACTCGTCCTCGACGATCACGTGGAAGTCGGGAAAGGTCCGGCGCATCAGCGTCACCCACTGCTTGACGCCCGCCAGGCCCGCGTCCGGCTGCCAGCCGGGCACATGGTGGACGTAGTTCGGGGCGATGAGCTCCTCGGCCGCCGCGAAGTCGCCCTGCGTGAGCACCTGTTCCGGGATGCGGCGGGCCCGAGCCTTCAACTCGTCGGGGGACATGGCTGGCTCCTTTGTCACGGCAGGTGGGCTCAACGCATGGTCGGAGCCGACCCGCCCGGCGACCACCCCGAGCCCTGGCCGTTTCCTAGACTTTCCGCCGGAGGGTGCGATGCCCAGTCCGGATGCCAGGCTGTTCGGGGCACTGCTGAAGCGCCACCGTCTTGCGGCGGGGCTGACGCAGGAGGCTCTTGCGAAGCGCGCCGGGCTGAGCCCGAAGGCCGTCAGCGACCTCGAGCGAGGTCCGGCCCGCACGCCGCGGCTTGCAACGGTGACCCTGCTCGCCGAGGCGCTGGACCTGGGTCCTGAGCAGCGTGGGGCTCTGCTGGCGTCTTCGCGCTCGGGCGTCGACGCTCGTGTCGGCGCCCCCACCGTCCACGCTCCTCGAGGGACACTGCCGCGGCCGTTGACGCCGCTGATCGGGCGTGCCGGGGTCGCCGCCGCACTAGTGGAGCTGCTGCGGCGGGGTGACACTCAGCTGCTCACGCTGACGGGACCGGGCGGGGTGGGCAAGACCCGCCTGGCGATCGACGTGGCCCGCCGGATGGCCGACGAGCTACCTGCGGGCGTGGTGTTCGTCGATCTCGCCCCGCTGCGGGATCACACCCTGATGCTGGGCGCCATCGCCGAGCGGCTGGGAGTAGACGAGCGCGCCGCGACGCCGCTGCACGACCGCGTCACGGCCTCGCTGCGCGGCAAACGGCTGCTGCTGGTGTTGGACAACTTCGAGCACCTGCTGGCCGGATCGACCGCCGTGCTCGCCTTGCTGGAGGCATGCCCTGAGGTGACGGCGTTGGTGACCAGCCGGGTCGCGCTGCGCGTCCGGGGCGGGCGCGAGTACCCGATCGCTCCACTTGCCCTGCCCGAGCCGACCGACGTCCCCGAGACGCTGGCGCGATCGCCGGCCGTGGAACTGTTCGTGGAGCGCGCACGGGCGGCCGGGGCAGACCTGTTGCTCGACGCCGAGACGCTGCCGCTGGTGGCGGAGATCTGTCGCAGGCTGGAGGGGCTGCCCCTGGCCCTGGAACTGGCCGCGGCCCGGGCCAGCCTCCTGGCGCCCGCGGCGCTGCTGGCACGGCTGAACCGGCGGCTGGGGTTGCTCGTCGGCGGGCCACACGACCTGCCGGCCCGCCAGAAGACCATGCGCGATGCGATCGCGTGGAGCTACGAGCTGCTCGAGGAAGGGGAACAGACCCTGTTCGCCAAGCTGTGCGTGTTCGTGGGCGGCTGCACCCTTGAAGCGGCGGAGGCGGTCTGCGCGCACCAGGCCGGTGACGCGGCCGTGGTGGACGGAGTGGCGGCCCTGGTGGACAACAGCCTGCTGCGGGTGGAGACACCCCCGGCTGGGGAACCCCAGCCCCGGCAGCCGCGCGTGGCACTGCTGGAGACGATCCGCGAGTACGGACTGGAGCGGCTGGAGGCCGGTGGCGGCAGCCACGCTGTCCGCCAGCGCCATGCCGCGTACTACCTGGCGCTGGCGGAGGAGGCGCGGTCGGGCCTGGCCGGGCCGCAGGCGCCGGCGTGGCTGGCCCGGCTGGACCGCGAGCACGACAACCTTCGCGCCGCGCTGCGCTGGTCATGCGAGCAGGTCGAGGAGGCGACCGCGTACCGCCTGGCCGTGGCGCTGTGGGCGTTCTGGCGGCAGCGCGGTCATCTCAGCGAAGGCCGCGAGTGGTTGCGTCGCGCCCTTGAGCTCCCGGTCACGCGCCGGGTCGCCGCGGCGGCCCGGGTCGACGCGCTTGTCGGCGCGGCAACCCTGGCGATCGATCAGGCGGCGTACCACGAAGCGCACGTGAACTGCGCGCTCGCGGTCTCCGAGGGGCGGCAGCAGACCGAGCCCTCCGCGCTGGTCGCCGCCCTCAACGTGCAAGGCGTGCTGGCGTGCAGCCAGGACCGCTACGCCGATTCCGTGCGTGCGCACCAGGAAGCGTTATCGCTCGCGGAGGAAACCGGTGACCGGGCCGGGACGGCAGCGGCGCTACTCGGCCTTGCCTCCGCGGCGATGTTCACAGGCGACGCTGCCGCGTCGGCTGCTCTGGCCGAGAAGGCCCTGGCCGTCGCGCGCACGATGCGGGACGGCCGTGTGGTCGCTCAGGCGCTGTTCCTTCTGGCCTGGCAGGCGTTGAACGCGGGCGACTATGAGCGGACCGAGGAGCTGGGCACCGAAGCGATGCGCATCGCACAGATGCTGGGAGACAGCCGTGAGACAGGAGAGCTGCTCTTCTTCGTGGGCAACGTCGCCTTCTGCCGTGGTGAGCACGAACGTGCCGCGAGCATGTTCGAGGAGGCGCTGTCCCTCAACCGTGACCGCGGCGACGAGAGTCGGCTGTCCAGGGACCTTGCCGGCCTGGGTGCTGCCCTGCTGAACGTGGGAGACATCGTCCGCGCCCGGACGCTGATCGACGAAAGCCTCACGGTGGCCCGGCGCCACCACGACCGCTGGAGTGCGGCCATGTCGCTGACCATGCTGGGTCACGTGATACTCGCCGCCGGCGACGCCCGACGCGCTCTGGCGCTCTTGGCCGACGCAGCCACCGTGTTCCAGACCATTGGGAACCTCATGTACCTGCCCTGGTGCCTGGAAGGCCTCGCAGGTGTCGCTGTGGTGCACGGACGCCATCAACTCGCCGCCCAGCTCCACGGCGCGCGAGCGGCGTCCCAGGCCAAGACCGGCGTCTCCGTGCCACCCCTTCACCCAGCGGGCTACACACGCACGTTGGCCGCGGTGCGCGATGCGCTCACCCATGAGGAGTTCGCCGCCGCGTGGGCTGCCGGCGAGGCACGACCACCCGAGCGCACCATCGCTGCCTTCCTGGCGAAAGCCTGAAGCCGGTGGCGCGACCTCCACCAAGCAGCTCGCTGGCGTCCCCCCGG
>DASZOD010000040.1:0-4314 GCA_035550935.1 Egibacteraceae bacterium
GTTTTGCAGAGCGGACGACGGGATTCGAACCCGCGACCCCCACCTTGGCAAGGTGGTGCTCTACCAACTGAGCCACGTCCGCACGAGGACCGCGCGAGCCGGTCCGGCAGCCATCGTGCCGCAGGCGCTCCGGGCCTGCAAGGCGCTCAGCGGCCGGTCGAGCCGAAGCCGCCCTCCCCCCGGTCGCTGGCCGGCAGCGCGTCGACCTCGACGACCCGGACGGTCTCCACGCGCTGGACCACGAGCTGGGCGATGCGTTCGCCGCGGACCAGCGTCACCGGCTGGGAGGGGTCGAGGTTGACGACCACGACCTTGATCTCGCCGCGGTAGCCGGCGTCGACGGTCCCCGGTGCGTTGACCAGCGCCAGCCCGTGGCGGGCCGCCAGGCCCGAGCGGGGATGCACCAGTCCGACGTAGCCGGGGGGCAGGGCGACGGCCACGCCGGTGGGCACCACGGCCCGCTGGCCGGGTTCCAGGCGCACGTCCTCGCGGGCGTGCAGGTCCAGGCCGGCGTCGCCGGGGTGGGCGTAGGCGGGCGCGGGTAGTTGCGGGTCCAACAGCCTGGCATGCAGCACCGGGCGGGCGGCAGACACGGCCTCGTCGCCGAGCAGCTTGGACATCACGAGCTCGTCGCGGACGTCGCCCTGCCCGATCCGCAGCCGCCCCTGCAGCCGGGCCTCCAACCGGTAGCCGTGGGCCTCGTAGAAGCGCTCCCGCCCCGTGCCGGCGCGCACGGTCACCACCACCCGCTGCAGGCCACGGTCGCGGGCGGCCGCCTCCAGCTCGGCCAGCAGCGTCGCTCCGATGCCCGCCCCGCGCCGCGCCGGGTGGCGCATCAGTCCGCGGATCGTGGCCCAGTGCGACTTCAACCGCCCCTCGTTGCTGACCAGCAGCCCCATGCCGATCGGCTCGGCGCCGTCGAACGCCACCGCGCAGTCGTCCCGCCCCGCCAGCACCCGGGCGAAGGCCTCCGCCGCCACCGGACGGACGTCGTCGGGTGCCACCGGCGTGACGAAGCCGACCGCCCCGCCACCGTTGGCAACCGCCGTCCACAGCGCGACGAGCGCGCCCATCAGCGTCTCGTCCAGGACCGGGTTGCGCGCCACGTGGACCACCGAAACGTCTGCCTTGCGAGTCGCGGGGTAGGGTCGCTAGGACTGTAGCGACCCCGACGCACCTGCTCCGCCGACGGGCAGGCACAGTGACCGGGCCGGCCAGCAACCCAGGAGTCACGCGATGCAACCACTGACCCACCAGGTCTGGGCGAAGCACTTCGTCGCGCTGCGCCCGTACGTCCTCGAGGAGTGGCCCGAGGTCGACCAGGCCGAGCTGGAGGCGGTCCGCGACGACTGGGATGGGCTGCTCGCGCTCATCCAGGACGCCACCGGTCTGTCAGCCGACCTCATCCGCCAGCGGCTGCGCAAGCTCGACGTCGAGGAACTGGGGCTGGGCACCGGCCAGCGGGCGCAGGAGCCCGACGAAGGTCGCGCCAGCCTGGCCCAGCTGCGCCTCGGCGACGGCTTCGCCGACAGCGAGCGTGACCGGATCGTCGCCCGTCTGCAGAAGCTCAACCGCCGCCTGCGCCGGTTCCCCGCCGACGGCACCGAACTCCTGCTCACCGTCAAGGACCGCGAGACCCCGGCTCAGAAGCTGACCTTGGAATGCGGGGTCCCCAAGTTCGCCCGCTTCGTGGCCACCTCCAACGAGGCGGACCTGAAGGCCGCGTTGATGGAGGTCCGCGAGGAGCTGTGGCGCCAGATCGACGAGGCGGTCGCCAAGCGCAAGGAGATGACCCACTGATGGGGGTCAGCCTGCGCTACGCCAAGGTGATCGACCGCGAACGCTTCCTGCGCAGCGGCGGCGCCATCCGCCCCGGCACGGACTCGGGCATCCGCCTGAGCGACGGGGCGCCGGCCACCGCCGCACCGTTCTATGTCCTGCGGGGCTGGAAGCTCGTCGACAGTGCCTTCACCGAGTCCTGGCGGATCCTCGACCCGCACGGCCGGACCGTGCGCCAGCCGGTCTCCCGGGAGGTGCGGCCCGGAGAGGAGGAGCTCGCCGACGAGGTCGACGACCAGGTGTTCGAGTACGCCGACGACGGCTACCAGCTGGTGCTGGAGGTCGACGGCCGCGAGGTGGCCCGCGCCGACTTCCCGGTGGCCGAGCCCGCTTCCGAGCCGTAGCGATCGCGCCCTCGAGCCACCTTGGCCGGGCGCGCCGGCCTTCTCAGGGCGGGAGCTGTGAACCCCCAGGCCCGCATCCGGGCTCAGCGGTTCACAACCCGCGGGCGGTCGGGAGCGGGATCGCGCCTGTCTCCACCTCCTACCGCCGGGCGGCGTAGACCCGTCCGCGCCAGCGCAGCGTGCCGGCGCGGACGCGCCAGGCCGACTCCAGCGCGATGCCGCTCACCATGACCATGCCCAGCGGCGCGGTCAGCCCCCATGCTGGCGCCAGGCCACAGAGGCGACGGCCGAACACGCCCATCGCGGCGCTCTGGCAGATGGCGGCCACCGCGAACGGCCAGGCCGCCGCCACGCCGCCGGCCCAGGCCGCCAGGCCCAGCCACGGCCCCAGGCCGCCGGTGACCAGCCCGCCGACCATGAGCGGCGGCGGGAGGCCGACCGCGCCGGCGCCCAGCGCCAGGTTCTTGGACCAGCCCTGGCGCAGCTCGGCGAGCGTGCGGTACATCCGCGTGGCCAGCAGCTCGCGGGCCCACGCGAACCGGTAGCCGGTGCCGAACGCGGCCTTGGCGGCGCGGCCCAGCGCCAGGTCCTCGACCAGCGCGTCGTGGACGCGGGCGTGCCCGCCCAGCTGCTCGTAGGCGCTACGGGCGAAGGCGAGGAACTGCCCGTTGACCGCGACCACCCGCGAGCGGGGGCGGCTTGCCAGCGGCATGGGCGTCAGCGCCGCGATGAAGAACAGCACCGCCGGGTTGACCACGCGCTCCCAGAACGAGCCCAGCACCTGGCGGCCCGCCCACGACACGACCCGGGCGTCGTGCTCGGCGGCGTCGGCGAGCGTGACCCGCAGCGCGGCCGGGTGCAGGCGCACGTCGGCGTCGAGGAACAGCAGCCAGTCGCCGCGGGCGTAGTCGGCGCCCTGCTGGCAGGCCCAGGGCTTGCCGACCCAGTGCGACGGCAGCGGCTCGCCGTCGGCGACGAACACCCGGTGGTCGCCACCGGCGGCGGCCCGCACCACCCGGCCGGTGCCGTCCGTGCTGCCGTCGTCCACGACGATGAGCTCGAAGGCGTCGTGGTCCTGCCCCAGCACCGTGCGCACGCAGTCCCCGGCGTTGTGCGCCTCGTTGCGCATCGGCACGATGACGCTGACCAGCGGCGGCCGACCGGGGGCCTGCCGGCCGTCGGGGGAACCCGGCTGCGGGCCGGCCACCAGCAGACTCGCCGACAGCGCCGCCGCCCAGGCGACCGCCAGGATCATCCCGGCGACCAGCGCCACCGTGTCCACGCCTGCCCCTACCCGGAGGCCGCCCACCCGGCGCGGTCCTCGACCGCGGTCGCCGGCAGCGGGCCGGGCGGCGCAGCCTCCTGGTACCGCCACCGCCGGCGCCAGCTCTCGTCGTGGTCGACGCGCTTGTTCGTCTGGCCCCGGTCCACGCCGGCACCATAGCGCCACGGCGACGGTGAACGGCGCCGGGCCGGCGACCCCGCCGCGAGATTGGGCGCGATGCCTACAGCACCCCGCGGCCCCGCAGGGCCTCGGCCATGTAGGGGCCGCAGCGTTTCGGCACCCGGTACCACCACCAGCGCAGTGGCTGCCACGGGGGCCGTGTCAGCAGGGCTTGTTCCACTGGCCGTGTGGCGGCGTCGAAGCGGCGATCCCAGGGCCTGATCACACCCAGCAGGCGGTCCTGGCTGGGCGGCGACACCAGCGACACCGCTTCCTCCAGCAGGTCGCGCCTGGGCAGGTACACCCCCAGGTACTCGTCCAGGTCGTTGAACTGGCCCGTCTCGACCTCCTCCACCAGGGACCGCCAGGTCTTGTACTCCCGTTCGGGGCTGGGCAGCGTGCCCCGCCCGGCGTGGCGGTAGCGGTAGAGGTCGTCGATCAGTCTGCCGTCGGCCGGTTCCAGCAGGTCGCGCAGAGCCCGCTCGTCGAGGGCTTCTGGCAGGGCAGGCGGCAATACCTCGTCGCGAGCCAAGACGGTGCCGTAGGCGGCGGCGCCCCGGATCAGCTCCGGCGACAGCGTCGGGTCCGCCTCCAGCAGCTCCGGCTCGGACCTGCCCGCCGCAAGCTGCTGGAGGATCTCACCTGCCCGCGGCCGCACCTGCTCAATGCTCAGCCCCGTCAGCTGCC
>DASZOD010000041.1:0-2931 GCA_035550935.1 Egibacteraceae bacterium
CCTTCACCGGAGCCGCCCCGCTCACGTCGCTAGGCGAGGCCAGCTCCGTCCCTGTGTCCCCTGCCGCCCACAGTGGCACTTGACGCCTCCTGTGATGCTTGTTCAGTATGGGGCTGCTGTCCGGTTCCTTGGCAGAGGGAGGCGGGCGGCCTGGGATCAGGCGGCCCGGCGAGTGCGCGCCCGCCGGGCGGCACGGGGAGCCGGCGTGGCGCCGGCCGTCGGAGAGGACATGTCATGGCGGACGGCGGTCCGCTCGGCGACGACCGTCTGTGGACGGTCGCCGAGGTGGCGAAGCAGATGAGGGTGTCGAACATGACCGTGTACCGGCTCATCAAGTCCGGCGCGCTGCCGGCGATCCGAGTCGGCAAGAACTACCGCATCCGGGGCAGGGACCTGGCGGACTACCTCGAGGCCGCCACCACCACCCGGGTCGACGAGTCCGACCTGTAGCGATGGCGCGGACCATCGGTCTGGACATCGGCTCCAGCGCGCTGCGCGCCGTCCAGGTCACCACGGGCGGGCGCGGGCCCGCCGCCCTGGAGCGCGTCGGCCAGGTCGCGCTGCCGCCGGGGGCGGTGCGCGACGGGGAGGTCGCCGAGCCCGACGCGGTGGTGGAGTCCCTGCGGGCGCTGTGGTCGCGCTTCGGCTTCAAGGGCCGTCAGGTCGCCCTCGGCGTCGCCAACCAGCAGGTCGTCGTCCGCCAGCTGGACCTGCCCTACCTGCCTGAGAGCGAGCTGCGCCAGTCGCTGGGTTTCCAGGTCCAAGACGCCATCCCCATCCCCGTGGAGCAGGCCATCTTGGACTTCCACGTCCTGGACACCCTGGAGACCGGCGAGGGCCAGCGCATCAGTCGGATCATGCTGGTGGCGGCGCAGCGCCAGATGATCGATGCGGTCCTCGACGTCGTGGGCCGGGCCAGGCTCGAGCCGGTCGCCCTCGACCTGCAGGCCTTCGCGGTGCTGCGCAGCCTGGCTCCCCCCGGGGTGTTGACCGGCTCGCAGGGCGAGCTGCTCGTCGACGTCGGCGCCGCGGTGACGAACATCGTCATCCACGAGGGCGGCGTCCCGCGCTTCGTGCGCATCCTGCTCATGGGTGGCAGCGCGATCACCGACAGCCTCGTCGGCGCGCTGGGGATGAGCCACGAGCAGGCCGAGCGCGCCAAGGCCAGCATCGGACTCGTCGCCGGTGACGGCGGGCGCGACCAGGCCACCAGGCTGATCGCCGAGCGGGCCGGGAGCTTCGTCGACGAGCTGCGCGGCTCGCTGGACTACTACCAGGCCCAGGCCGAGGCGGTGCCGGTGCGCCGGGTCGTTCTGACCGGCGGTGCCAGCCAGCTGCCCAACCTGGCCGAACGCCTGTCGGACGCCCTGGGTCTGCCAGTGCAGCGCGGCCACCCGATGCAGGAGCTGCGCATCGGCAAGGTCGGCATCGGCCACGACGAGCTCGTCGCCGCCGAGCCCTACCTGGCCGTGGCCATCGGCCTGGCCCTGGGAGCGTCGGCGTGAGCACCGTCCGGGTCAACCTGCTGCCGCCCGAGGTCGAGCAGCGCCGGCGGGCCCGGCGGGCCACGTTCATCACCGCTGCGGCGCTAGGTGCCTGGCTGCTGGTCCTCGCGCTGCTGTACGTGCTGAAGCTGGGCGACGTCGCAGAGGCGCGCCGGGAGCGCGACCAGGCGCGGGCCGAGGTCACCCGGCTGCAGGCCCAACTGGACGCCCTCGAGCCGTTCGCGCGCCTGGCCCGCCAGGTCGAGGCCCGCAACGAGGTGCTGGCCGCCGCGATGGCCACCGAGGTGTCGTGGTCGCGGGTGCTCAACGACCTGTCGCTGACGTTCCCGCCCAACTCCTCGCTGTTGACGCTGTCGGCCACGCGGGCCGCCGACGACGAGGCGGGCCAGCAGACCGAGACCGGCGCCGTCGGGGCGGAGGGCGCGATCGCGGCGGTGGAGTTCAGCGGCTACTCGGTGGAGCGCTACGCGCCGGGCGTCGAGGTCGTGCTGCTGCGCTTCGACGAGGTCCGTGGCCTGTTCAGCTCCTACCTGGTGACCGCCGCCAAGGAGCTGCGCGGCGAGACCGAGGTGACGAACTTCAACGGCTCCGTGCAGCTGGGCGAGGAGGCCTACACCGGACGCTACGCGGAGGGGCTGCCCCTGGTGGAGGGTCTGCAGTGAGGTACCGGGGGCCGCTCGTCGGCGTGCTCGTCGGGGTGCTGTTGACCGCGGCGTACTGGTTCCTGCTCTACCAGCCCCGTGCCGACGAGCAGGCGGCGCTGCAGAGCGAGACCGCCGAGCTCAGCGCCCAGCAACAGCAGCTGCGCAACGACATCACCGCCCTGGAGGAGGTCCAAGCCAACGAGGTCGAGATCCGCCAGGCCCTGGCCCGGCTCGAGGCCTACATCCCGTCGGGCCTCGCGCAGCCGTCGGCCATCCGCGAGTTCCAGCAGTCGGCCGACGCGGCAGGCGTAGAGATCACCTCGGTGACGTTCACCGAGCCCGAGGTCGTGGAGGAAGCTCCTGAGACCGGCGAGGAGAACACCGCGCTGGTGGCCATCCCGGTCACCATGGTCGTCGAGGGCGGCTACTTCCAGGCGGTCGACTTCTTCCGCCGTCTGGAGGTGCAGGGCCTGCGGGCGGTGCTCGTCGACAGCGTCGCCATCGCCGAGGGCGAGGACGAGTTCCCCAGCCTGGCCACGACCTGGAGCGGCCAGCTGTTCGCGGTCGTGGCGGTCCCCCCCGAGCCGGCCGTCACCGCGAGCCCGGCACCGTCGCCAGCGCAGGCCGGTCCGTGACCGAGCCGTCCGCCCCGGCCGTCAGCCGGCCGCTGCTGATCGTC
This sequence comes from Egibacteraceae bacterium, assembly GCA_035550935.1. Lineage (GTDB taxonomy): Bacteria > Actinomycetota > Nitriliruptoria > Euzebyales > Egibacteraceae > DASZOD01. The sequence goes on from DASZOD010000041.1 coordinate 2,829, forward strand.
CTGGCGGTCATGGCCGCCCTGGCCGTCCTGTACTTCCTCGTCGTCGGACCGCTGCTGTTCGGCGGCGACGAGGAGCAGGACCTGGCCCGCCCGCCGGGCCCGG
>DASZOD010000042.1:0-1854 GCA_035550935.1 Egibacteraceae bacterium
GCCATGCGCCGGCTGACCGGCCGCTGCCGGCGCATCCGCAGCGCCTGGTCCGTTGGGGTACGTCGCAGCGGCCGGGTCGGCTGCGTACCATGGCCGGGCGACGTTCCCACCACAATCCAACCCGCGGGACGAGACCCATGAGCACGAAGACCGTCCGACGGCTCGACACCGTCACCATCCGCTTCGCGGGCGACTCCGGTGACGGCATGCAGCTGACCGGTGGCCGCTTCACCGACGTCACCGCCAAGGTCGGCAACGACCTGGCGACGCTGCCGGACTTCCCGGCGGAGATCCGCGCCCCCGCCGGTTCGCTGCCGGGCGTGTCGGGCTTCCAGCTGCACTTCGCCGACCACGACATCCTCACTCCCGGCGACGCCCCCGACGTGCTCGTGGCGATGAACCCCGCCGCGCTGAAGACGAATGTCGGTGACCTGGCGCCCGGTGGGACCCTCATCGTCAACGAGGACGCCTTCTCCAAGGCGAACCTGAAAAAGGCCCGCTACGGCACCAACCCGCTGGAGGACGGCAGCCTCGCCGGCTACCAGGTGTTCCAGGTGCCGATCACCACCATGACGCTCGGCGCGCTGGAGGACTTCGACCTCAACAAGAAGGAGAAGCAGCGCGCGAAGAACATGTTCGCGCTGGGGCTGATGTCGTGGATGTTCTCGCGGCCGACCGAGCCCACCGTGCAGTGGCTGCAGCGCAAGTTCGCAGACCATCCCCAGCTCGCCGAGGCGAACGTCGCCGCGTTCAAGGCCGGCTGGGCGTTCGGCGAGACCGCCGAGATCTTCGCCCACAGCTACGAGGTGCGGCCGGCGAGCCTGCCGCCGGGCCGCTACCGCCAGGTCACCGGCAACCTCGCGCTGGCGTACGGGCTCGTCGCCGCCTCCCAGCGCTCGGGGCTGCCGCTGTTCCTCGCCAGCTACCCGATCACCCCGGCCAGCGACGTCCTGCACGAGCTCAGCCGGCACAAGAACTTCGGGGTGCGCACCTTCCAGGCCGAAGACGAGATCGCGGCGGTGGGCGCGGTGCTGGGCGCATCCTTCGCCGGCCACCTGGGCGTCACCACCACGTCGGGGCCGGGGCTGGCGCTCAAGACCGAGACTCTGGGGCTGGCCGTCAGCGTCGAGCTGCCGCTGATCGTCGTCGACATCCAGCGCGGCGGGCCGTCCACGGGCCTGCCGACCAAGACCGAGCAGGCCGACCTGCTGCAGGCGCTGCACGGGCGCAACGGCGACGCGCCGGTGCCGGTGGTGGCCGCCGCGGCGCCGGGGGACTGCTTCGAGGTGGCCCTCGAGGCCGCACGCATCGCGATCAAGTACCGCACCCCGGTGCTGCTGCTGTCGGACGGCTACCTGGCCAACGGCGCCGAGCCGTGGCGCCTGCCCACGGTCGAACAGCTGCCCGACCTGGCCGCCGACGTGAGGTTCGCCGCCGAACCGAACCACGACGGCGAGTTCTGGCCCTTCCTGCGCGACCCCCAAACCCTGGCGCGACCGTGGGCCATCCCCGGCACCCCCGGGCTGGAGCACCGCATCGGAGGCCTGGAGAAGGCTGACGGCAGCGGCAACATCTCCTACGACCCAGACAACCACCACCGCATGACTGAGCTGCGCCACGCCAAGATCGCCGGCATCGCCGGTGACATCCCGCCGCTGGCCGTCGACGCCGATCCCGGGGCCCGGGTGCTCGTGCTCGGCTGGGGGTCCAGCAACGGGCCGATCCGCGCGGCGGTCCGCCGGGTGCGCAAGCGGGGGTTGAGGGTCGCCCGGGCCCACCTGCGCCACCTCAACCCGTTCCCGGCCAACACCGGGGACGTGGTGCGCTCCTTCGACGCGGTGCTCGTGCCCGAGA